>DAIMIM010000356.1:0-3785 GCA_036722755.1 Caldimonas sp.
GCAACGCCGCGGCCTGCAAGGCCGGCCGGCCTTGGGGCGGCCCGGCGGCCGGCCGACGATGGCTCTCCTACGTTCGCTGCGTTGGATGTCGCGGGAGCGGCCGGCGTGAACACGATTCGCTATTCGCTCGATGCGTCCGGCATCGCGACGCTCACCTTCGATGCGCCCGGCTCGTCCGTCAACACGATGACCCGCGCGTGGCAGCACGACCTCGCCGAGGCTGCAGGTCAGCTCGAACAGGACAAGGATCGCATCAAGGGCGTGTTGCTCGAGTCCGCCAAATCGACCTTCTTCGCCGGCGCCGCGCTCGCCGAGGTGCTGACACTGAAAGAGGCCGATGCCGGGCGCTGCTTCGGCGAGATCGAGGCGCTGAAGTCGAGTTTTCGCCGCATCGAGACGCTCGGCCGGCCGGTCGCCGCGCTGCTTGCCGGCGCCGCGCTCGGCGGTGGCTGGGAAGTCGCGCTCGTGGCGCACGCCCGCTTCGCGCTCGACGACGCTGCCATCCGCTTCGGCACGCCCGAGGTGACGCTCGGCCTCATTCCCGGCGCGACGGGCATCACCAAGACCGTTCGAAAGCTCGGCCTCATCGCCGCGCAGCCTTACCTGATGGAAGGCAAGCTGTTCGATCCGCGCGAGGCGGCGGCACTCGGCTGGGTCGACGGGCTCGGCCCCGACGCCGATGCGCTGAAGGCGCAGGCGCTGGCCTGGATCGCCGCGCATCCCGAGGCGCAGCAACCCTGGGATCGCCGCGAGTACAAGATGCCCGGCGGTGCCGCGTCGAGCGAGAAGATCGCCGCGGCGCTGACGATCGCACCGGCGATGCTGCTGCAAAAAACGCGCGGCCTGTACCCTGCGCCCGAGGCGATCCTCGAAACGATGGTCGAGGGCGCACTCGTCGACTACGCCACGGCGACGCGCATCGAGAGCCGCAAGCTCACCAGGATCATGGTCGGCCAAGTCGCGAAGAACATGGTCACCGCCTTCTTCTTCAACCTGAACGCCCTGCGCGGCGGCCCGCGGTGGCTGGCGAACGGGCCGCCCTGGCGGCCGGAAAACGCTGCCGCCGATGCACGCGGCTGTTTCACCACGCGTGTCTTCGGCAGCTTCGTCCTGGAAGGCGCGGCGATGCTCGCCGAGGGCATTGCGGCGCCGCTGGTCGAGCATGCCGCGCTCGCCGCCGGCATGGCGGTCGGGCCGCTGGCCGCGCTCGACGACGCGGCGCTTCCGTCGGTGCTGCACATGATGGAAGCGATGCGCACCGACCCTGCCCGGGCTGGAACGGTCGCCGCGCCCTCGGACGGCGAGCGGCTCATCGTGCGCATGGCCGGCGAGTGCAAGCGCACTGGACGCGCAGCCGGAGGCGGCTTCTACGACTACCCGCCCGGCGAAGCGCCGCGCCTCTGGCCTGGCCTGCAGGCCGCGCTCGCGATCCGCGCGCTTGTCGAGGCCGACATCGCCTGGCTGACGCGGCGCTATCTCTACCGGCAGTCGATCGAGGCTGCGCGTTGCCTGGCCGAGGGCGTCGTCGCGAGCGTCGCCGATGCGAACATCGGCTCGATCGTCGGTGCCGGCTTCCCGGCGTGGACGGGTGGAGCGATGCAGTTCATCGCAGCCGAAGGCCGCGACCGGTTTCTCGCAGGCGCCGAGGCGCTGGCGGCGCGCTGCGGCGAGCGTTTCGCTCTCGCCGACGCCGTGCGCGGCGCGATTCCGTCAGCCTGAACGGCCGCCCGTCATTTCAGAGACAGGATCCACTGCACGAGCTGCTTCGCTTCGGCTTCGCTGACCTGGGGATTGGCCGGCATGGGCACCGCGCCCCACACGCCCGAGCCACCCTTGACGATCTTCTGGGCCAGCTTGGCCGACGCGTCCGGCTGGCCGGCGTACTTCGCGGCGACGTCCTTATAGGCCGGACCGATGATCTTGGAATCGATCTGGTGGCAGGACAGGCAATTCTTCTTGCCGGCCAGCACCGGCCCGGCCCAGGCCGACGGCACCAGCGCGACGATGGCCGCGGCGGCGGCCAGAAAACCGGCCAAAGAGCGGAATGTCATGCGTGTCTTTCGGGATGCGCCTCGAATCGGTCGGCTACTATCAGCATAGCGGAAGGGTTCGGCGATCGATCGCTCGGCCGCCGCGTCGTCGCGCGTTCCGCGCTTGGAGATTCGCATGCTGTTCGTCGCCATCGGCCTCGTGGTCATCGCCCTGAACATATTCAACATCGGGCCTATCGGCGCCTGGAACTGGGATTTCTTCGGCGACCTCTGGAAGTTCACCGTGCCCTTCTGGTTCGCCGTCGGCTGGTGGATCTGGTCCGACAAATCGGGCCTCAACAAGCGCCGCGAGATGGACCGCATGGAAAAGAAGAAGGCCGACCGGCGCAAGAGCAACCTGGCGTCGCTCGGCATGGACCGCGAGTCGCGCAGGGCACGAAAGCAGCGCTAGAGGCGCTCTGCGTCTTGCGTTCAGTCTCCGTCGAGAACCGCGCCCAAGCTGGCGCTCGACGCATTCTTCGCGAACTTGGCCAGCACGCCGCGCGTATAGCGCGGCGCCGGCGCCTTCCAGGCGGCACGGCGCGCCGCGATCTCGGCATCGTCGACGTTGAGCTGCAGCAGCAGCCGGTGGGCGTCGATCGTGATCGAGTCGCCTTCGCGAATCAGCGCGATCGTTCCGCCGGCAGAGGCCTCGGGCGCGACGTGGCCCACGACCATGCCCCAGGTACCGCCGGAAAAGCGCCCGTCGGTGACGAGACCGACGCTTTCGCCGAGCCCCTGGCCGGTCAACGCGCTCGTCGGCGCGAGCATCTCCGGCATCCCGGGTGCGCCCTTCGGGCCGAGATAGCGAAGCACCATCACGTCGCCCGGGACGATCCGCCGATCCATGATCGCGGTCATCGCCGATGACTCGTCGTCGAAGACGCGCGCCGGGCCGGTCATCACGGGCTTCTTGAGGCCGGTGATCTTGGCGACGGCGCCTTCCGGCGAAAGATTGCCCTTCAGGATGGCGAGATGGCCTTGCGCGTACATCGGTGCCGCGATCGGCCGGATCACGTCCTGATCGGCGCGGGGCGCCGCCGGAAGCCCGGCCAGCGTCTCGGCGATCGTCTTGCCGGTGATGGTGACGCAGTCGCCGTGCAGCAGGCCGGCCTCGAGCAGCATCTTCATGACCTGCGGGATGCCGCCGGCCCGGTGCAGGTCGACGGCGAGGTACTTGCCGGACGGCTTCAAGTCGCACAACACGGGCACGCGCTGGCGCATGCGTTCGAAATCGTCGATCGACCAGGCGACGCCCGCGGTGTGCGCGATGGCGAGGAAGTGCAGCACGGCATTGGTCGAGCCGCCGGTCGCCATGATGACGGCGACCGCGTTCTCGATGCTCTTCCTGGTGACGATGTCGCGCGGCTTCAGGTCGCGGCGCACCGCCTCGACGAGGACGCGGGCCGCGGTCTTCGCGCTCGCGACGATCTCGCCTTCGACGTTGGCCATCGTGCTCGAATACGGCAGGCTCATGCCGAGCGCCTCGAATGCCGAGCTCATGGTGTTGGCCGTGTACATGCCGCCGCACGAGCCGCTGCCGGGAATGGCGCGGCGCTCGATCTCGCCGAAGTCGGTCTCGCTCATCTTGCCGGCCGTGAACTGGCCGACCGCCTCGAAGACGCTGACGATGTTGAGATCCTGGCCCTGGTAGCGGCCGGGCAGGATGGTGCCGCCGTAAACATAGATGGCCGGTACGTTGGCGCGCAGGATGCCCATCATGCCGCCCGGCATGTTCTTGTCGCAGCCGCCGAC
>DAIMIM010000357.1:0-3783 GCA_036722755.1 Caldimonas sp.
GTTCTCCTCCTCCCTCCTCCCTCCCTCGTTCCTCCGGGGGCGCTCGGCGACATTTGTCTCTCCGCCGCGTTCTGCGGCTCGCGGCCCCGCGCTGCCCGGCTCGCGTCACGGCATGGCCGCTGGTCGCGGCACACGCGCCGCGTGATGCGCGTCGCAGTGATCGGTTCCGGCATCGCCGGCCTGGCTGCCGCGCGCGGCCTGGTTGCCGGCGCGAGGGTCACGCTGTTCGAGGCCGCCGGCTGGTTCGGCGGCCACACCCACACGGTCGACGTCACGCTCGAGGGCCGCACGCACGGCGTCGACACCGGCTTTCTCGTCTTCAACGAGCGGACCTATCCGAAACTGATCGCGCTGTTCGCCGAGCTCGGTGTCGAGACCGCTGTGTCCGACATGTCGTTCTCGGTGCAAGCCAGAGACGACGGGCGGGCCGGCCTCGAGTGGAGCGGCGCCAGCCTGGATAGCGTCTTCGCGCAACGGGCCAATCTTGCGCGGCCCGCGTTCTGGCGCATGTTGGCCGACGTGCTCCGCTTCAATCGCCTGGCGACGGCGCTGGCGCTCGACAGCACCGCCACCGGCCTCGCCTCGCTCGACCAGCCGATCGGCGCCTTCCTCGACGCACACCGGTTCTCGTCGGCATTTCGGAACTGGTATTTCCTGCCAATGATCGGCTGCATCTGGTCTTGCCCGACCGATCAGATGCTGCGCTTTCCGATCGCGGCGATGATCCGTTTCTGCCACAACCACGGCCTGCTCCAGATCGTCGGCCGACCGCAGTGGCGCACCGTGCGCGGCGGCGCGAAGCGCTACGTGATCCGGATGCTCGAGGCGATCGACGATGCGCGCCTCGCCTCGCCGGTCCGACAAGTGCGTCGCCTCGCGGGCGGCGGCGTCGAGGTCTCGACGGACGCCGGAACGGAGCGCTTCGACGCCGTCGTCATGGCCTGCCACAGCGACCAGTCGCTTGCCCTCCTGGCTGATCCGAGCGAAGCCGAGCGGCAGGTTCTCGGCGCAATCCGCTACCACGCCAACCGGGCTGTGCTGCACACCGATCGCAGCGTGCTGCCGCGGCGCGAGCGGGCCTGGGCGGCCTGGAACTACGAGCGGGCGACGAGTGCCGATCGCGAAAGCGCTTCGGTCTGCCTGCACTACCTGCTCAATCGCCTGCAACCATTGCCGTTCATGACGCCGGTGATCGTCTCGCTCAACCCGAGCTCCCCTCCGTCGCCCGCTTCGGTCCAGGGCACGTTCGATTACGCGCATCCCGTGTTCGACGCCGCCGCCATCGCCGCGCAAGCGCGGCTCCCCTCGCTGCAAGGCGCTCGCGGCACCTGGTTCTGCGGCGCCTGGACAGGCTTCGGATTCCACGAGGATGGCCTGGCTTCCGGCCTGGCCGTCGCGACACAACTTTCGGCGCGCAGGATGGCACGCGCCTCCGCCCCGTCGCCCTTGCCGATCGCCGCGGCGGCCGCATGACGACCTTCGACAGCCAGCCGCTGCTCGGCATCGGCCAGGTGCGCCACACACGGTTGCGACCAAAGCGACACGCCTTCGCCTACCCCACGTATTTTCTGTTGCTGCCCATGCGCAGCCTTCGCGAGCACCCGGCTGCGGCGCTTGCGCGCAACCGCGGCGGGCTGGTCAGCTTTCACGATACCGACCACGGCGACGGGCGCGCCGACAGCCTGGCCTGGCTCGATCAGACGCTGGCCGAAGAAGGCATCGCCGACGCCGACGGCGAGGTCTGGCTGCATTGCTTTCCGCGCGTGCTCAGCCACGCGTTCAAGCCAGTCAGCTTCTGGTACTGCCACCGCACGGACGGCTCGCTCGCTGCGATCGTCGTCGAGGTCAACAACACGTTCGGCGAACGGCATTGCTATTTGCTGGCCGGTGCGGATCTCGCGTTCGGTCGCGAGTCGCGCGCAGTCAAGCGCTTCCACGTCTCGCCGTTTTGCGCCGTCGAGGGCGACTATCGCTTCCGTTTCATGCGCACCGATCTGCATCCGCAAGGGCCGGCTGCTCGCCGCGGTCCACCGCGAACCGTCGCGCGCATCGACCACCACGACGCGGCCGGCGTGCTCCTGCAGACCAGCGTCTGCGGCGTGCTCGAGCCGGCCACGGCGCGGTCGTTGCGGGCGGCATTCCTGTCGATGCCCTTGATGACCCTCGTGATCGTCGCGCGCATCCACTGGCAAGCGCTGCGGCTGTGGGTGCGGCGGGTGCCATTCGTCAAAAAGCCCGAGCCGCCGCAGTCGTTCGTGAGCCGCTGACGCAACCGATCACCCAAGCGCCGACCAATGACCACGCTGACTCGAAGCTCGGAGCTTGCCCTTTGCGATTCCGCGCCGCCCGCCGCGCGAGCCGTCCTCGCACTGCTCGCGCAACTGCGCCACGGCTCGCTCGACGTTCGCCTTCCCGACGGCACCATGGCGCACTTCGGCGACGAGGCGACCGGCAGCCCGCGCGCCGCCATCACGCTGCGCAACTGGAACGCCTGTGCCGCGGCGCTGAAATCCGGCGACATCGGCTTTGCCGAAACCTACATCGACGGCGACTGGACCACGCCCGATCTCGCAACGCTTCTCCAGGTCTTCACCGCCAACCGCGACGAGGTCGAAAAGGTCATCTACGGCAGCTGGTGGGGATCGCTCCTCTACCGCGCGCGGCACCTCTTCAATCGCAATTCGCGGCGCGGCTCGAAGAAGAACATCCACGCGCACTACGACCTCGGCAACGCGTTCTACCGGCTGTGGCTCGACCCGACGATGAACTACAGCAGCGCCTGGTTCGAGGGCGATCGCAACGGCGACCTGGTCGCGGCGCAGCATGCGAAAGTGCGCCGCGCGCTCGTCGAATGCGGCGTCGGCCCGGGCGACCGCGTGCTCGAGATCGGCTGCGGCTGGGGGGCACTGGCGGAGATGGCGGCACGCGATTTCGGCGCCGAGGTGACCGGGGTGACACTTTCCGCGGAGCAGCTCGACTGGGCGCGCGCCCGGCTTGCCCGGGCGAATCTGAGCGCCGACCTGCGCTTCCAGGACTACCGCGACATCGACGACGCACCCTACGACGCGATCGCATCGATCGAGATGTTCGAAGCGGTGGGCCGCCGCTACTGGCCATCGTTCTTCGCGACCGTGCGCGACCGGCTCAAGCCGGACGGCCTGGCCTGCATCCAGAGCATCACCATCCGCGACGACCTGTTCGATCGCTACGTGCGCTCGACCGACTTCATCCAGCAGTACGTGTTTCCCGGCGGCCTCTTGCCGAGCCGGCGCGAGTTTCGCCGCGCTGCCGAAGCGGCGGGCCTGTCGGTCACGGCGGAGCTCGACTTCGGCCTCGACTACGCCGAGACGCTGACCCGCTGGCGCAGCCGATTCCTCGAGCAGGATGCGTCGGTTCGCAAGCTCGGATTCGACACCCGCTTCATGCGCATCTGGGAGTTCTATCTCGCCTATTGCGAGGCGGCCTTCGCGGCCGGCAACACCAGCGTCATGCAGTTCACGCTGCAACGCCGCTGAGCGGCGTCCGCGCCTATCGAAGCCAGCCCTTGCGCCGGAAGTAGATGAAGGGCGCCGCCACCGACGCGACCATCAGCGCGACCGCATACGGGTAGCCGAGCCGCCAGTCGAGCTCGGGCATGGCCTTGAAGTTCATGCCGTAGATGCTGGCGATCAGGGTCGGCGGCAGCAGCGCGACGCTGGCCACCGAGAAGATCTTGATGATCTTGTTCTGGTTGATGTTGATGAAGCCGACCGTCGCGTTCATCAGGAAGTTGATCTTGTCGAA
>DAIMIM010000358.1:0-3779 GCA_036722755.1 Caldimonas sp.
ATCCTGCTGCAGCTGATGGTGATGCCCGACGTGCTGATCGTCGAGAACTACCGGACCATGAACGCGCTCGGCCTGCGCGACACCATCCTCGCGATCGGCCTGCCGTATTTCGCCTCGGCGTTCGGCATCTTCCTGCTGCGCCAGACCTTCAAGACGGTGCCGCGCGAGCTCGACGACGCGGCGCGCGTCGAGGGCGCGAGCGCGGTGCAGATCCTCATGAAGGTGTACGTGCCGCTGGCGCGGCCCGTCTATCTCGCCTACGCGCTGGTCTCGGTGAGCTACCACTGGAACAATTTCCTGTGGCCGCTGATCGTCAGCAACTCGGTCGAGACGCGGCCCCTGACCGTCGGGCTCCAGGTGTTCTCGTCGACCGACCAGGGCGTCGACTGGTCGATCATCACCGCCGCGACGCTGATGACCTCGGCGCCGCTGCTGGTCGGCTTCCTGCTGTTCCAGCGCCAGTTCGTCCAGTCGTTCATGCGCGCCGGCATTCGCTGAGTCGCCACCTTCGACCATGAAGCTCGTCACCTGGAACATCCAGTGGTGCCTCGGCACCGATGGCCGAGTCGATCCGAAACGGATCGTCGACGAGGCGCGCGCCTTCGCCGATTTCGACGTGCTGTGCCTGCAGGAGGTCGCCGCGAACTTTCCGTCGTTGCAAGGCAGCGCCGGGGAAGACCAGTTCGGCGCGCTGGCCGCGCTGCTGCCCGGCTTCGCCGCCGTGCCGGGCGTTGCGATCGACACCCTCGCGCCGGACGGCAGCCGGCGCCGCTTCGGCAACATGGTCCTCAGCCGCTTCCCGGTGCTGCAGGCGATGCGCATCCAGCTGCCGTGGCCGAGCGATTCGGTGCCGCGCAGCATGCCGCGCATCCTGCTCGAGACGCTGGTCGCGGCGCCGTTCGGTCCGCTGCGCATCATGACGACCCACCTCGAGTACTACTCGCCGCTGCAACGCGCGGCGCAGGTCGAGGCCTTGCGCTCACGCCATGCCGAAGCCTGCGCGCATGCGCTCTCCGGGCGGGCCGGGGACGAATCGAAGGGGCCGTTCGGCAGCCCGCCGCACACGGTGTCAGCGCTCCTGACCGGCGACTTCAACTTCCGGCCGACCGATCCGCTGCACGACCGGCTGACGGCCGAATTCGGCGACAACGGCGTTCCGGCGTTCGAGGATGTCTGGCGGCGGCTCCATGCAACGACCGAGCAGCCGGCGACCACCGGCGTGCACGATCGCGATCAATGGCCCGAGCCGTTCGCCTGCGACTTCATCTTCGCCAGCAGCGACCTTCGCGGCCGGCTGCGCGCCGTCGAGGTCGACGGCTTGACGCAGGCTTCAGACCACCAACCGATGGTGGTCGAGCTCGAGTGAGCGTCAGGAGTGGGCGGTCTTGTAGTAGCGTGCTTCGAGCGCCTTGGCGTTGGTCAGGTGCAGCGTCACGAGCAGCTTTTCCAGCCAGGTGAGCTGCTGGATGTTGCCGTCCGGCAGGGTCAGCACCTTGCCGAGGATCGGCTCGTCTTCGATCCTGGAGTCTTCGTACTTGCGGTCGCTCATGGCATCTCCTTGCATCGCTCGTCGAGAGCTATTTTTGCAATGTAACCGAATGTTTGGGCGAGATCGTCCCAGGGAGATGCCGCCGGTCCGGAAATTCCGGACCGGCCGGACGGCCGAGCCTTAGAAACTGACCTTCACCCCGGCGGAGAACTCGCCGACGTTCGGCTTGGCCTCGAACGCATTCAGGAAGTGGTAGCGCTCGTACTGCAGGCGCAAGGCGACCTGCTTCGTCCAGTCGTACTGGATACCGGCGCCCATCTTGAGCGCGGAGCTCGAGTCGTCGCCGAAGCTCGTCTTGAATCTGGCTTCGGCCACGCCCAGCCGGCCGAGCACCGACCATTGCGGCGCGAACATGTAGTTGCCGACACCGTCGAGGCCGATTCCTTCGGTGTTCACGGTGCCGTCGCTCGCGCGGCTGTGGCCGAGGCGAAAGAGGCTGCCTTCGAGCGCGAAGTTGGGCGTCAGCGCGTAGCCGCCGTAGAGCTTCGCGCCGACGCCGCCGTTGTTCGCATCGCCGCCGCCGCCGATGCCGTTGACGCTGTTGCCGTATTGAGGATGGCCGAGGTCGGCACCGATGTAGAGGCCTTCGGCCTGAGCGCTGCCCACGAATGCGACGGTGAGCGCCGCTGCGGCGATCGCGAGGTTGGAACGGGAGGTCATGTCTTCACCCTGAAAAGGAAAAGACATTGGAGGGACCGCCCCACTGCGTGTTCCGCAGCGCCCTGTCGGACAAGCGCCCGGCCGCGTCAAGTTTTGTTGAGCTGGATTGCCTTTCGGTTGCCGCCTGTCGGACGTCAGACGAAGCGGTTTTCGATCTCGCCGAGGCCGTCGATTGCGATGCGGACCACGTCGCCCGCCTTCAACCAGCGCGGCGGTGTCATGCCCATGCCGACTCCGGCCGGCGTCCCGGTGGCGATGAGGTCGCCCGGGTACAGCGTGATGCCGCGCGAGATTGTCTCGATCAGCGACGGGATGTCGAAGATCATGTTCTCGGTCGGGCCGTCCTGGCGCAACTCGCCGTTGACCCAGCAGCGCACCCGCGTCTTCGTGCCGTCGAGCTCGTCGGCGGTGACGATCCACGGGCCCATCGGGCAGAACGTGTCGAACGACTTGCCGAGATCCCATTGCTGGTGGCGCATCTGCACGTCGCGCGCCGTCACGTCGTTGACGATCGTGTAGCCGAAGACATGGCCGAGAGCGTCGGCGCGCGCGATGTTCCTGCCGCCCTTGCCGATGACGATCGTGAGCTCGGCTTCGTAGTCGATCTGCTCGGACACGCCGGCGCCAGGCAGGTGCACGTCGGCGTGCGGCCCGACGACGCATTCGGGAACCTTGGTGAAGACGATGGGCCACTCGTCGGCCTTCGCCGCGTTGGCCTTGAAGACCGATTGCGCGAGCTCCTTCGCATGGGCGTGGTAGTTGCGGCCCACGCACCAGAGGTTGCGGCGCGGCACCGGGATCGGCGCGTCGAGCCGCACCGATTCGATCGGCAAGGCGCTGCCCTCCGCACGCGGCAGGGTGCCGCCCGACGAGAGCAGCTCGACCAGTGGCAGCACGCCGAGCCGCGCGCCGGCGGCGTCGATGGCGAGCGGCTGCACGGATCGGCCGTCGGCCGCAACGACGCCGACACGGCGCTGACCATCGACCAGGAATGTGGCGAGCTTCATGCCGAGCACTCTACCCGAGGACCCTGTGCGGGAGGCCGGCGAGGCGATGGTCTAGCCTTCGGCTTTCGCGACACGCAGGAGCATGCGCCTGGACACCATTGCGACACCGTTCGAGTCGGAATTCGGCCTCATCGCCGACCTGATCAGGAAGCACGCGCGGCGCGACCCCGGTCACCCGGCGCTGATCGACGCGCAGCGGACGCTCAGCTACGGAGCGCTCGATGCGCTGATGGACCGCGTCGCCGCCGCGCTGCAGCGCGGCGGCGTCCAGCCGCGCGGCGCGATCGCCATCTGCGCCAGCGCCTCGGCCAGCTACGCGGCGGTCTTTCTCGGCGCCTTGCGCGCCGGGGTCGCAGTGGCGCCGCTCGCGCCGAGCGAAACCTCCAGCAGCCTGGCGGCCATGCTGGGCGACTCGGGCGCGACGCTGCTCTTTCTCGACGCCGCCGCTGCCGAGGCCTTCGGCCCCGATGCCGGCGCCGGGGTCGCCCGGATCTCGCTCGACGGCTCGGCCGCGGGCCTCGCCTTCGAGTCGTGGCTCGCACCCCCGGGCACGCGGCCGGAGC
>DAIMIM010000359.1:0-3758 GCA_036722755.1 Caldimonas sp.
CCGGTGCATGCATGCGCCGTGCCGGACCGGGCGAATTGATCAGCATTTCCCTAGCTATGGGATCAAGAGCAGTTTGTTAAAGGGGTAGGTGAGGGGTAGGCTCCACAACCACCCTTGGAAGCCGCGTCAACGCTAACGACATGGAAGACTCCGGCTCCGCCAAGGCGTGCGAATCACGACTGCACGTCTGAAGGATCGAACGGCGTCAGGCCCATTCCGGTGAACCAGACATCGTCTTCCGATCGATGCTCGCCGCTGATCGCGTTGTAGTTGACCGTCAGCTCCTCGCCTTGTTCGATTGCGCGGACCGCCACGAAGCGAAGCAGCTTCGCTTCTTTCATGGCCTCGAAGCGCATGTTGGCCGGGTTGTCGTGGTTGTACAGGCTGCCGTAGCCGAGGGCCAGGCAGTGCGTGCTTCTGCCGTTGGTCGCGTACGACCAGTGGTAGAGGAGCTTGCGCACTTCGTCGGGAATCTCGGCGAACATTCCGGAGAAGAGAACTGCCGGGCAACTTTCGATCGTCTCGCCCTTGGCATGCGCGCGTGCGGCGAACACGCCTCTCCCTTTGGAGGTTCCGGTGTCGCGCACGAACACGCCGGGGCTGTTGAATTCCATCGGCAAGTCGTACCCGGGCTGCCTAGGCGCGGCGCAGAACCCACCAGTCGCTGGAGAGCTGCGCGTTCGTGCAGTACGCTTTCGGCAGATAGCAAAAGCCCTTGTCGCCCCAGCTCTTGGCCCAGGAATTGGCGACGATGAGGTGCGCGGGCGTGTAGCCCATCGCGCGCATGCAGTGGCCGCCGACGACCTTTTCGCTTTTCTTCGGCATCGGTACCTGACCCGTCCGGGCAGTCTTGTCCGACTCGAACGAGGCATAGGCCGTGATGCCGATGATGAGATTGCCGTACGTCGCGAGTGCGGACGTGATCTGCGTCCAGTCGGTGTTGTCGACGCGCAGGTATTCGACCGCCTTGTGGGCGGTCGCGGCCGAGTACGCCGCCGGCGGCGGTTTCTGCGCGAACTTGCTCTCGACGTACGGCCAGAGCGCTTCCGGCATCACGCCGGTGTTGGCCGCCGCCTTGATGCCGTCGCGGATCTGCGCACCCGCGTCCTGCGCCGTGTCGTGCTCGATGTCGCGGGCGCAGTAGTAGAGGCCGAGACGCGAGCCGGCGAAATCCGCGACGCCTTCGTGCGCCAGCAGGTTGCGAAACGCGCCCTCGGTGCCGTGGCCGACGCAGGAGCCGATCTGGCCCTGGTCGTCGATGCCATAGTTCTTGCTGCGCAGATCGAGCGATGCCGGTACGGCCGCGCGCGGCTTCGGCACCTGGGCGAACTGGCGGTCGCGTTGGTCGGGGAGGTCAGGCAGACGGCCATAGCCGCGAACGTGAGACATGTCGACTCCTTCTGGTTGGCGGTGGGACGGCCGCTGCGACGCGTGTCGGCGAAATCCGTCTAGCAGCGTCTAACAGTCCTTCAGTGGACTCTGTCCGGTCTCGCTGTGCGTTCCGGACAGAACGAAGACAGCCGCCTCACGCGCCGTCATGCGGCGTTTCTCAGTGATGTCGGCAGCTTGCAGCGCTTGTGTTTCCATTGTCGTGCGCGTCGGCACGCCGCTGCAAGCCAGGAGGTAGACGACGCGCTTGGCGGTGCCGATGGTGGCGCCGGTTCGCGAAGAGATGCGGGGAGCCATCGCGTCGAGATCGTCGGGCTGCATGCCGACGCGCGACGCCACGGAGGTGAGGTGCTTGGAGTCGATGCGCCCCGTGAAGAAGACGACCACGAAAAGCAGAGCGAGAACCACACCGACCACGCTGAACACGTGTTTCATGACTGCACCCTCATCTTCGGGGATCCGTGCTGACCTTGGCATTGTCAAGCAATGTGCGGGCCCGCGCTGTCTGTTCATTCTGTTGCGCCGCCGCCGCCACATCGTCGACTGTATTGTGGAAATCTGGTAACTGTATATATTTACAGTATGCCATCCGCCTCGCACGGCCAACGCCGGATCTCGCCCGACGAGGCGCCACCGCCGCTGGTCGCCGCGCGTGGCCCGCACAAGGGGCGCGGCACGATCTGGGCCATCGAGCATCGCTACGCGCGACACGACAGCGAAGAATTCGACGACGGCTGGGGCACGCTCGACCAGCAGGCGAGCGAGGAAGTCATCGGCCCCGAGACGACGATCGTCGAAGAGCGCGTCAAGTCGATCCTCGCCAGCAACGATTCGCCCGACCTGCACTTCGATCTGTCGATCAATCCGTACCGCGGCTGCGAGCACGGCTGCGTCTACTGCTTCGCGCGGCCCACGCACAGCTACCTGAATCTCTCGCCGGGGCTCGATTTCGAGACGCGGATCATCGCCAAGGTGAATGCGGCCGACAAACTGCGCGAGGCGTTTGCCAGCCGCGCCTACGAAGCGAGCTCCCTGAACCTCGGCTCGGCGACCGACGCCTACCAGCCGGTCGAGCGAAAGCTCCGCATCACCCGCTCGATCGTCGAGGTGCTCGCCGAGTGCTCGCATGCGTTCTCGCTGGTCACCAAATCGGCGGGCGTCGAGCGTGATCTCGATCTGCTCGGGCCGATGGCGTCGCGTGGGTTGGTCGCCGTCTACGTGTCGATCACCTCTCTCGATCCGGAGCTCGCCCGCATCCTCGAGCCGCGCGCCGCGGCGCCGCACCGTCGGCTGAAGACGATCGAAGCATTGGCGCGCGCGGGCGTGCCGGTCGGCGTCAGCGTCTCGCCCATCATTCCGTTCATCAACGAGCCGGAGATCGAGCGCATCCTCGAAGCCGCTGCGGCAGCGGGGGCCAGCTCGGCGTTCGGCATCGTCCTGCGTCTGCCCTGGGAAGTGAACCCGATCTTTCAGCACTGGCTCGACCAGCATTTCCCAGACCGTGCCGCTCGCGTCATGGCGCGCGTGCGCGAGATGCGCGGCGGGCGCGACTACGACGCGCGCTTCGGCAGCCGCATGAAGGGCGAGGGCGTCTGGGCGCAACTGCTCCAGCAGCGGCTCGCCAAGGCCAAGGCACGCTTTAGCCTCGATCGCGAGCGGCGCCAGCTCGATCTCTCCCAGTTTCGAAAGCCCTTGCCCATCAGCAAGGTCGGACAGGCCGATCTGTTCGGCTGAGCCGCAGCGGGCTCGTGCCAGCGCGCGGGGGCCCGCGGCGCCGGTCAGGCCTTGAAGAGATCCTTGACGCGGTCGCTCCAGGTCTTCGCATTGGGCGAATGTCGGTCGCCCGCCTTGCGGAAGCCCTCGTCGAGCTCCTTGAGGAGCTTTCTCTGATGCTCCGTCAGCTTGATCGGCGTCTCGACGCTGACGTGGCAGTAGAGGTCGCCCGGATAACTCGAGCGAACGCCCTTGATGCCCTTGCCGCGGAGGCGGAACGTCTTGCCGTGCTGGGTGCCTTCGGGCAGATCGATCTCCGCCTTGCCGCCCAATGTCGGCACCTCGATCGAGCCGCCGAGCGCCGCGCTCGTCATGCCGATCGGCACCGTGCAATGAAGGTCGTCGCCATCGCGCTCGAAGATGTCGTGCGGCTTGATGCGGATCTCGATGTACAGGTCGCCGTTCGGGCCGCCGTTCGGGCCAGGCTCGCCGTTGCCGCTCGAGCGGATGCGCATGCCTTCGTTGATGCCTGGAGGAATCTTGACCTCGAGCGTCTTGTTTTTCTTGATGCGGCCCTGGCCGTGACAGGTGATGCACGGTTCGGGAATGATCTTGCCCGTGCCGTGGCAGGTCGGGCAGGTCTGCTGGATGCTGAA
>DAIMIM010000360.1:0-3731 GCA_036722755.1 Caldimonas sp.
CGGCCGCGCCCGACGCCGAGCGCCGTGACGACGCGCCGCTCGCCGCCGACTGCGCGCTGGCGAACGCAGCGGCGCGCGCCTCGTCGAGGATCGCCTTGCGCAGCGACTCGGGTGGCGATACCGCGGCATCGGGCGCATGGCGCAGGGCCTCGTGCAGCCACGCGTCGTGCTCGGCGTCTTCGCCGTCACCGGGCGCACCTGCGGCAGAGGGCGGCAACAGCGGGTCGCTCATGTCGAGCCTCCAGGCTGCAAGGGCTCGAGATAGGCGCCCATGCACGTTCGCAGCTTGCTCATCGCGTAGCGCAGGCGCGTCTTCGCCGTCTCGAAGCCGACTTCGAGCGCACGGGCAACTTCATCGAGCGCGAGGCCGTCGTCGTGGTGCAGCAGGAAGGCGCTGCGCTGCGCGATCGGCAATTGCTCCAGGCAGACGAGCAGCTTCTCGCCGGCGCGCCGCCAGAAGGCGAGGTCTTCGGCCTGCGGCGTGGCGCTCGCCGGTGCCGGCCAGTGCTGCCATGCCGCGCCCTCGGGTTGCCAGGGATCGCCGTCCTCGCCATCGAATGCGTCGAGCGCCACTTCGCGGCCGCTGCGCCGCAGCAGATCGATGGTGCGGTGATGCGCGAGCGTGAAGAGCCAGGTGCGAAAGGTCGCGCCTTGTGGCGCCCAGCGATCGCGCGCGCTCACGACCTTGAGCCAAGTGTCCTGGAACACTTCGTCGCTCTGCGCCGAGAGATGGCTGCCGAGCAAGCGGCGGATGAACCGGTAGAGAGCCGCCTGATGCCGCGCGTACAGGCGCTCGAATGCCGCGGCGTCGCCACCGGCGAACGCGGTCATGAGCGCGTCGTCGGAAACATCGTCAGCGTAGGCCATCACGTTCGCAGTCTGCCCCATGCCGACTGATACGAAGGTGCGAGTGCGATAGGGTGAAGCGTTGGGAAGACATCACGCCGCCATAGACGTCCAGACGTCTACGGGCTAGAATCATTTGATGCCATTCCAGCACACACGACGCCGACCGGGTGAAGTTCGAGACGCCATCGTTCAGGTCTTGAGCGATCGAAACGGCACTGCCAACGTTCAACAGATCACCGAAGGCGTCGTTCATCTCATCGGCGATGTCCCGCCTTCCTCCGTTCGTTCGTATCTTCGCCTCAATACGCCTGCCTTGTTTGCCCGGATGGATCGCGCTCAATATTCGATTGCCGGCTTGGACGAGTCCGAACGGGCGCCGCACCGAACGCCTCTCAAGGCACCGGAGAACTTCGTCTACGGACGCGCGACACTGGCGCACGCCGATTGCAGCGCATGGCTGGATGCGCGCGATCCGAATTCAGTTCATGCTGTTGTGACCGATCCGCCGTATGGCCTGGTGGAATACTCGGATGAAGAGCAGGAAAAACTACGATCCGGGCGAGGAGGCATTTGGCGCATTCCGCCAAGTTTTGACGGAAGCAAGCGCGCGCCTTTGCCTAGGTTCACGACGCTGACCCGCGCCGATCACCTAGCGCTGGATATCTTCTTCTACAACTGGGCGAGAAGACTCGTTCGAGTATTGGTGCCGGGCGCAAATGTCGTCGTCGCCAGCAATCCGCTGTTGTCGTTCATGGTCGCCGGCGCGCTGTCCAGAGGAGGACTAGAGCGGCGAGGGGAGATTGCGCGGCTGGTCATGACCATGCGTGGTGGTGATCGGCCAAAGGCCGCGCACATCGAGTTTTCTGGCGTCAGCGTGATGCCTCGCTCGATGTGGGAACCATGGCTCGTATTCCGCAAGCCACTGGAAGGGCGTGTTCAAGACAACTTGCGACGTTGGGGCACCGGTGGCTTTAGACGCATCTCGAGCACGCAGCCTTTCGGAGATGTCATTGAAAGTGCGCCTACGCGCGCTACTGAACGCAACCTGGCGCCGCATCCCAGCCTCAAACCGCAGGCCTTTCTGCGGAAGTTGGTGCGCGGAGTCCTGCCACTGGGGCAAGGCGTGGTGTTGGATCCGTTTGCTGGCGCGGCTTCGACGCTCGCTGCGGCGGAAGCTGTCGGCTACGAAAGTATCGGCGTCGAGCGTGATCGTCGTTACTTTGACGTGGCGCGTGCGGCCCTTCCGCGGCTCGCTGCCTTGCGTGTCAGCGGCTCCTGATCGAGATACACCCAACTCGTTCGAAGCCGCGCCACACCGGCCGCATCCAACGTCGAAGTTCTGGTTCCGAGATCGCCACGCTCATTGCGACGGAACTCATCAACCTTGACTTCGCCGAGGTAGACCTCGGTGAACCGCATCGGTTCGCGGTCCGTTGCCGGTTCGGTAGCGTTGTCCACGCGATGCACGAAGACGCACATCCATTGATTGCGGCCCCCATGCGTGTCGACCGCGCCACCTTTCTTGCGCGTCGATTTCACTTCGATCCCCTGCTCGCCGGCCCTCACGCTGTTGTTGGCGTATTGGCCTTTGACGAGCAGGTCGGGATGCCCGTTGTGATACGCGTTGACGACGAGCGATCTGCTGTGCTTCGCCAGGCTCGAGGTCAACATGTCGGAAAGCATGCCCGACATGTTGGCGGCCCGAAGCGTGTCGTCGAGCCGCTCCAGGCCGCGCCCCAGCAGAAAGTTGTTCACGTCGAAGAGAAAGTCGTGGACATCCTGCATCGCGAGCCGGAAGTCGTCGACGCGAAGGCCGAACGGCAGCGCCGCTTCCGCATTGAATTTGGCAGGGTCTGGCGTCGCGCGTACAACTGGCATATGGCGAAGTCCGCGATGTCGCTTCGAACGTTTCAGCCGGCGAGCACCCGCAGGATGTCCTGCCCGTAGGCGTCGAGCTTCTTGGCGCCGACGCCGCTGATGCCGGCGAGCTCGTCGAGCGAGGCTGGCCGCGTGTCGGCCATCTCGGCCAGCGTCGCGTCGTGGAAGACGACGTAGGCGGGCAGGTTGTGTGCGCGCGCGACTTCGGCGCGCCACGCCTTGAGTGCAGTGAAGCGGTCGAGCCCTTCGGCATCGAGCGGGCGCGGCGGCGGCTTGCCCGCACCGGCCGCACCGGCGGCGCCGCGCTTGCGCGACGCCTTCGATCCGGATGAGGCGGCGATCGCCTCGCGCAGCATCAACGTCACCTCGCCGCGCAGCACGACACGCGACGACGCCGTCAGGCCGAGCGTGCCGTACTCGCCCTCCGTCGCCAGGTGGCCGAGCGCGACGAGCTGGCGAAAGACGGTGCGCCATTGCGCCTCCGACGTCGCCGCGCCGATGCCGAAGGTGCTGAGCCGCGCGTGGCCGTGCTGCGCGACCTTGTCGGTCGGCTTGCCGCGCAGCACATCGATGAGGTGGACGGCGCCGAAGTGGTGACCGGACTGCTGCTCGATCCGGTAGACGCAGCTGAGCGCCATGCGCGCCGCTTCGGTCGCGTTCCCCGTCGCCGGCGGCGTGCGGCAGTTGTCGCAGGCGTTCTGCAGCGGCCCGCACGGCTCGCTGGCCTCGCCGAAATAGGCGAGCAGCCGGACGCGTCGGCAGTCGTGCGCCTCGGCCAGCGCGAGCAGGGCGTCGAGCTTGCCGCGCTGGTTGCGCTTGAACTCCTCGCCGGCCGGGCTTTCGTCGATCATGCGGCGCTGGTTCACTACGTCGGCGAGGCCGTAGGCCATCCAGGCGTCGGCAGGCAGGCCGTCGCGACCGGCGCGGCCGGTCTCCTGGTAATAGCCTTCGATGTTCTTCGGCAGGTCGAGGTGGGCGACGAAGCGCACGTCGGGCTTGTCGAT
>DAIMIM010000361.1:0-3713 GCA_036722755.1 Caldimonas sp.
CTTCTTATTTTGGTGGGCCCTGAGTGACTCGAACACTCGACCTACGGATTAAGAGGCCTCTGCCTGTGAGACGTCTTGAGAAACGCCCCGTTGACGCGCAATGGTCGGCACCGTTTGACCTGCTTCTGCGAGTTCCAACGCGTTGCCCCACCACGTCATCAGTGCGACGCGCTTTGCAAGCCGCTGGCCGCGGTCGTAGGCGAGCGCGACGTCACTTGCGTGCACGTGATCTAGGCTCAGGTCGATGAGTTCCGCATCGAAGTCTGTATCTTCGCGAGCTCGCGTAGACAGCGCGCTTCGCCAGCCATGTGGCGAATGCTTCCCCGCGAGACCCATGGTGTCACGCAATGCCTTCTCCAGGGACTCGCGCGACAGATGTGAGCGACCCTGGTGGCCCGGAAACAAGTAAACGCTGTCCTCCGGTTGCATGAGCTGCCAGCGTCGTAGCTCCGATGCAATCTGCTTTGGAAGGATGCTTCGATGGTCGTGGACTCGCCCGCCGCCACTCACTTTCATCTCGCTGCGAGGAATGCGCCAAGAAGCGGGCTGACTTTCGAGGTCAAACTGCGTCCATTTGGCGGCCACAACATTGCCGATCCGCGATCCGGTATAGGCAATCAGGCGGTGAGCCAACCGCACGCCAGGTGTGATCGAAGCAACTTCTGCACGACGAAGCACGTCCCCCAACTCCGCGAACGTCAGGAGCGCCGGATGGTGAACGACGTCCGGTGCGCGCTTCAGTATCTCGATGACCGGTTCAGCGGGGTTGTCTGGCCGCAAGCCTTTGGCCTGTGCGAACCTGAAGACCGAACGAACATGCTGCAGGATCTTTTGCGTCGTGTCCCGCACGCCGCGCTTCTGAATGCGCTCGATGACGCCGGCGACCATAGATGTCGAGATCCGGCTCACCGGTAGCTTGCCAAGCACTGGCATGACGTCTCGTTCGAGTGCCCGCTTGCTCTTCGTGAAGTGAATCGGGGCCCACTCACTCTTCTGCTTTGCCAGCCAAGCCGCGGCAACGTCGGCGAACGTTTGCTGGCTGTCTGCCACACATTCGGCGCGCTTCGCCCGCCGCTCCGTCACCGGATTCAGTCCTTGCTCGACCTGCTCGCGGATGTGCGCCCGCGCTGCCCGAGCCTGCGCGAGGGACACCTCATCGGCTGGGCCAATCGAGAACGTGCCGGTCTTTCCCCCATGCACATAGCGAACTTGCCAGCTGGCCTGCCCACTCGGAAGGGATGTCAGATACAAGCCGCCGCCGTCGGAGAGCTTCTGGCCTGGGCGGCGCTCTGCGCCTCTCAGCCATCGCTCGATCTGCTTGACGGCAAGCTTCTCCTTGGATCGAGTCGCCGTTACCACCTGTAGATTTCCTCGTCTGGTTATGAAAAACCACACTACCACTTACGTTACCACTATCGACACTGGAAGTCCACGGACGTGATTGGACCTCAACGTACCTCTGTGGAAAGGCAAAAAAAGAGGCCGCGGATGCGACCTCTCAGGTACTTCTGGTGGAGCTGGGGGGAATCGAACCCCCGTCCGAAAGCCATTGCCGGGCAGATCTACACGCTTAGCTGGCTGATTTGGTTTTAATGCCCCGGGTCGCGCAGCAGCACGCTACCTTCGGCACGAGTCACTTGATTTGACTCCGGGCTGAATGACGCAACCCGAAGCGAGCCAATGTGTATGACCTCGCAGCGATCAGGTTGCCCTGATAACCCAGCCCATCGGCCAACTGTTGCGAGGCTCACCGGTTTTAAGCGGCGAGGGCGTACGAAGAATCGTTCGCAGTTACTTTGTTTCCAGTGGATTTACGAGCGAACTGGTGCTCGGCGTGCACTGTTCCGACTCCGAACCCTCGTCGAAGCCTGGTCAGCCCCAGAACGACTAGTTTAGGCCAACGCAGCGGACCTCAAGGCCTCGAGATCGTGGAATTGATCCATGCCGTCAGGTCGGCGGGCCGGGCGATGATCGCGTCGGCCCCCCAGGCCTCGACCGGATCGTCGGCGCCGAGGTAGCCCCACGCAGCGACCACGGTCGCCATGCCGGCAGCGCGGCCGGCCTCGACGTCGCGCCGGTCGTCACCGACATAGGCGCAATGCGACGCGTCGATTCCCAGTCGGCGGGCCGCTTCGAGCATCGGCGCCGGATGCGGCTTGGAATGCGGCGTCGTGTCGCCGCAGACGATCGCTCCGGCGCTGCCGGCGAATCCGAGCCACGCGATCAGCGGCTCGGCAAGGCGCGACGCCTTGTTGGTGACGATGCCCCAGGCCAGCCCGTCACGTCGCAACCGCGCAATGGTTGCCGCGACGTCGTCGAACATTCTCGTCTCGGACGTCATGCGCTCTTCATAGCGCGCGAGGAACGCCTCCCGTAGCTCCGCATAGCCAGGATCGGACGGAGCACGGCCGAAGCCGACGCCGATCATGCCGCGCGCCCCGGCCCCCACCATCGGGCGAAGCGACTCGAACGGCAGCGGCGGCAGCCCGCGCGCAGCGCGCAAATCGTTGCAGGCTCCGGCGAGGTCGGGCGCGCTGTCGATCAAGGTGCCGTCGAGATCGAACAACACGGCCCGCGGGCGCACCGTCATGCAGCCTTTCGGCAGGCGATCAGGTAGTTGACGCTGGTGTCGCCGCTCAGGCGGTAGCGGCGGGTCAGCGGGTTGTATTCGAGGCCGCGCGTCGCTGTCAGCTCGAGGCCGCCGTCGCGGCACCAGCCGGCGAGCTCGCTCGGGCGGATGAACTTCGCATACTCGTGCGTGCCCTTGGGGAGGAGCTTCAGCACGTGCTCGGCGCCGACGATGGCGAACGCGAACGCCTTGGCATTGCGATGGATGGTCGAGAAGAATGCCCAGCCGTCTGGCTTGAGCAGGCGCGCACACGCCTCGACGATGGCCGCCGGATCGGGAACGTGCTCGAGCATTTCCATGCAGGTGACGATGTCGAATCCGCCAGGCACCTCGAGCGCCAGCGCTTCGACCGCGACCTCCCGGTATTCGACCCGTGGCGTCGCCGCCTCGACCGCATGCAGTTGGGCGACGCGCAATGCCTTGGTGGCGAGATCGATGCCGAGCACGTCGGCACCGCGCCGCGCCATCGAGTCGGCGAGGATGCCGCCGCCGCAGCCGACATCGAGAACACGCTTGCCGCCAAGCGGCGCGAGCCCGTCGATCCAGTCGAGCCGCAGCGGATTGATCTCGTGCAACGGCCGGAAATCGCTCTCCGGGTCCCACCAGAGATGAGCGAGATCGCTGAACTTCGCGAGCTCGTGGGGATCGACGTTGACCATGCGCTGATGGTACCGAGGCAAAAAGAAAAACCCCGCAACGCGGGGTTTTTCTGATCAGCGGAACGCTTCGGTCACGAAGCGCGCTGAATGCCGGTCCGCTTACTTTCCGCGGGTGCCGACGACTTCGATTTCCACGCGACGGTTCTTCGCACGGCCTTCGGAGGTCTTGTTGTCGGCGACAGGCTGCAACTCTCCCTTGCCTTCGGTGTAGACACGATTCTTTTCAATGCCCTTTTCGACCAGATAGCCCTTGACGGCATCGGCGCGACGGACCGAGAGACGCTGGTTGTAGGCCGACGTGCCGACCGAGTCGGTGTGACCGACGGCGATCACGACTTCCAGGTTCAGGCCGCCCATCTTGCCGACGAGATCGTCGAGCTTGGCGCGACCTTCGGGCTTGAGCACGGCCTTGTCGAAGTCGAAGA
>DAIMIM010000362.1:0-3708 GCA_036722755.1 Caldimonas sp.
AGATGATCGGCCAGAGCACCTTCAGCGGCCAGGTCGACAAGGTCAAGGCCAAGGCCGACTACACGCTGAAGGTGAAGGCCTGCAACCCGGGCTGCTAGTGGCGGGCGCTCAGCTCAACTCGGCCAGCGCGTCCTGCCCGACGCCGCCGTCAACGCCGGAGCCGCGGTCGATCAGACCATCGGCTTCGTCAGGTAGACCCCTTCGCGCCCGACGATGGCTTCGCGCGCCGGCATGAAGATCGTGCAGTCGTCGCACGGCGCGCGGATCTCCAGCGGGCCGTCGGTGGCGATGAGCTCGCCGGTCGCGAAGGTCTCGAAGCCGATCACCGGGCGGACGAAGGCGAAGCTCTCGTGCTGGATCACGTGGGTGCGCAGCAGCTCGAAGCGGCGTGGCGGCACTGAAGGCGGCGCAGCCGGCCGGTCGACCAGCCCGAAATGGCCGAGAAAATCCATCGCCACTTGCGTGGCCAGGTCGGCAGTCGTCTGCTTGAAATGCTGGCCGCACTCGACGACGAGGGCAGCGCCTGAGCCGTCGGCCCGGGCGTGCGAGTCGTACTGGACGAGCGGCGTGCCCGAGCCGAGCCCGGCGGGCATGACGAGGTGCACCTGCGGCTGTGGCAGCGCACGCGCCACCGCGGCATTGCGCTCGAACGATGGGTAGACCCAGAACGGCACCACGTCCTGGCTCGTCGAGTGAATGTCGAGGATGTGGTCGGCTGCCGCCACGGCCGGGCGCATGGTGCGCGCGCGGCGCAGCTCGACGCTGTCCTCGCCGCCGTCGAGCCACGCTGCCGACCAGATGCGGTTGAAGTTGTGCGTGATCAGCCGGCTCTCGAAGGGCTCGGCCGCATCGAAGGTTTCGTAGGCAGCAACGTTGGAAAAGCTCAGCGTCAGGGTGCCGATCTTCGGCCGCACGCCGCTGTCGAGCAGATGGCACACGGCCACCATGCCGCAGAACTCGTTGCCGTGGGTCAGCGCGTTGACCATCACGTGCGGGCCGGGCCGGCCCGACTCGAAGCGGTGCACGTAGTCGATGCCGGTGTTGCCGGCGCGGTAGCGCGAGAGATCGCGGGGCGTGACTTCGAGACTGGGGAGGGGAGCGCTCATGGTCTGGTCATTGTGCAGTTCATCGGCGCCGGAATAAAACGTTGCAGGTCGGCGTAGTGCAGGGTGAGTCGAGCATCGACTTGCCTTCGAGGACTGCGCCATGATCCATCCGACACCGACCCGTCGAGAGGCCTTGCAATGCTTGTCCGCCTGGAGCGCGAGCGCAGTCGTCTGGACGGTGAGCGGCGGCGTTCCGAACGCCCTGGGGGCGACGGGCGCCGGACCGACCGCCCCGGCCGACGCCAACGCGCTGACGTTCGTGCAGATCAGCGACACGCACATCGGCTTTCGCCGCGATGCCAATCCCGATGTCGTGGGGAGCCTGCGCCGCGCCATCGGCGACATCAACGCGTTGCCGCAATCCCCGGCCTTCGTCGTGCACACGGGCGACATCAGCCACCTCTCGAAGCCGGAGGAATTCGGCAGCGCCAGGGAGATCCTGCGCGAGATCCATGTCGATCGGGTCCACACGGTTCCTGGCGAGCACGACACGATCGACGACGGCGTCACCGGCTATCTCAAGTTCTTCGACCACGACGGCAACGGCCGCGCCTGGTACAGCTTCGACCAGGGTGGCGTCCATTTCATCGGCCTGACCAACACACTGAACTTCAAGATGGGCACGATGGCTTCGCTCGGCGACGACCAGCTGGCCTGGCTCAAGGCCGATCTTGCCGGGCGCTCAGGCTCGACGCCGATCGTCGTGCTCGGTCACATCCCCATGTGGACGATCTGGGAGCCGTGGGGCTAGGGAACCTCTGACGCCGCGCAGGCGCTGGCGTTGCTGCGCCCGTTCGGCTCGGTGACGGTGCTCAACGGTCACATCCACCAGGTGCTCCAGAAAGTCGAGGGGAACGTCTCGCTGCACACGGCGATGTCCCTGGCCTATCCGCTGCCCACACCCGGGCAGGCAGGAATCGGCGAGCCCGGCCCCGTCAAGGTACCGGCGGGCGAGCTCGGCAAGCTGCTCGGCACCCGCAACCTCACAGTCGTGCGCGGCCGTTCCGAGCTCGCGCTGGTCGACCGCCCGCTCGATCGTTGAGGCCCGCGATGCATCTCGAACATCTCGCGAGGCTCTGCCGACTCAACGGCGTTCGAGCCGTGTGCTCGGTCGTCCTTGCCCTGGGCGCCGCAACGACGCCGACAACCAGCTCGGCCGCAGGACCGGCGACGACTGTCGACATCGTGAAATTCGGCTTCGTTCCCAAGGACATCACGGTCGCGCCAGGCACGCGGGTGCGGTGGACCAATCATGACGAGACTCCCCACACGGTTGCCAGCCAGCCGCCGAGCAAGGTGTTCGCCTCGAAAGCGATGGACACGGACGATCCGTACGAGTTCGTGTTCGACAGCGAGGGCGACTTTGCCTATTTCTGCACCGTGCACCCATTCATGACGGGCACCGTGCACGTTCGAAAGCCCCAGGCGCCGGTTCGCTGATCGCAGGCCGCGACCAGCCCTTCCACGGCCGCTTCGCCGCCTTCACCGCGGCTTGCCGGCGCCCTTCATCAAGGCTTCGAAGTAGGCCTCGGGCTCGGTGACGGTCACCGTCATCGGCGACTGCTGTGCGCCGATCGTCACGGGCATCTCGACGGTCCATGCCGTGACGGAACCGATGTCCTGGCGCTTGCCGTCGCGGTAGTTCACTCCGGCGCGCGCCGCGGCGTCGGGCGAGAGGAGCACGCCGGCGACACCGAGGTCGTAGGCCGGCACGGTCTGGCCGTTGATCGCCACCTGGATCTCGCGGCTGCGCGCGAAGGCTTCGGCCGGGTGGGCGCGCAAGGCCGCGAAATAGCCGGGAATGCTCGGCACCACGCCGGCCGGCGCGACCAGGCGCGTGCGGCCGGCCACCGTCACGGAATCGAGCGTCACGAGCCAGAGCGGCGTGCCGCCGATGGAGATGCTCTTGCCCTGCCGATAGCTCAGGCCGAGGCGATCGGCTTCGCCGGCCGAGACGAGGACGTCGTCGCCGCTGGCGACGAAGCGGGCCTTCTGGCCGTTGATCTGGCCGTCGGTCTCGCTCGGCGTCGCAGCGCTGCCTGGCGCGTTCTGCGCCGCGGCGCTGCCGGGCAGGATCGACACCCAGGCTGCCGCGAGCGACAGCGCGAGCGACGCGGCGACAGAGCGGGCGCGCATCACATGCTCTCCGCGTAGAGCTCGCGCCCGATCAGCATGCGGCGGATCTCGCTGGTGCCAGCGCCGATCTCGTAGAGCTTGGCATCGCGCCAGAGGCGCCCCGCCGGATAGTCGTTGGTGTAGCCGACGCCGCCGAGCGCCTGGATCGCCTCGCCGGCCATCCAGGTCGCCTTCTCGGCGGAGTAGAGGATGGCGCCTGCCGCGTCCTTCCTCAGCGTGCGCGAGTGGTCGCCGCGGTCGCAGGCCTGGCCGACCGCATACACGTAGGCGCGCGAGGCCGACCAGGTCGTGTACATGTCGGCGAGCTTGCCCTGCATGAGCTGAAACTCGCCGATCGACTGGCCGAACTGCTTTCTCTCGTGCACATACGGCAGCACCACGTCCATGCACGCCGCCATGATGCCGAGCGGCCCGCCGGAGAGCACGGCGCGCTCGTAGTCGAGCCCGCTCATCAGCACCTTGACGC
>DAIMIM010000363.1:0-3705 GCA_036722755.1 Caldimonas sp.
GAGCGCCTGCCCGCCGTTGCCCTGTTCGGTCGGCGAGACGAGCCTGCCGCCGACAGCGAGCTGCGCCAGCCACTGCTCGGGAATGACCTTGCCGCCCGCCGCCGAGACGATGCTGTCGTAGGGCGCACCGGGCGCATGGCCCAGCATGCCGTCGCCGTAGACAAGGCGCAGGCGCGATGCGCGCATCGCTTCGAGTGACGCGCGGGCCTTCTCGTGCAGCGACTTCAGGCGCTCCACCGAGACGACGCGGCTCGCCATCTGGCACAGCAATGCCGCCTGGTAGCCACAGCCCGTGCCGATCTCCAGCACCGCACCGAGGTTGCCCAGGCGCCGTGCGTTGGTGCCGGCGAACAGCAGCTCGAGCATGCGGGCGACGACCGAAGGCTTGGAGATCGTCTGCCCGTGGCCGATCGGCAAACTGGTGTCCTCGTAGGCCTGCGTCGCCAACGCCGTGTCGACGAACAGATGCCGCGGCACGTGGGCGAACGCGGCGAGCACGAGCGGCTCGCCGATGCCGCCTTCGCGCAGTCGGTCGGCCATGCGTCGCCTCACGTCGGCCGAGTCGAGGCCATGGCCCGAGGGGACGTTGCTGCGGCGCGCGTCGGCGTGTGCGGCGGCCACATCGCGCTGCGGTCGAAGCAAGGCGTTCGGTGTCGACGTCGCGGTACCGGCGAGTCGATCGAGCTGGAGCGGAAACTTCGACCGCGGCCGGTCGCTCGCGGTCATCCGGTCGCCTTCGTCGCCCAGTCGCGCCATCGCTGCAGGCTCACATGGTCAGTGAGATCGACGTGCAAGGGCGTGATCGACACCTGGCCGTTGGCCGTCGCGTGGAAGTCGGTGCCGGGGCCTGCCTCTCGGGCATCGCCGGCCGGCCCGATCCAGTACAGGGTGTCGCCGCGCGGGCTGACCTGGCGGATCACCGGCTCGCTCGAATGGCGGCGCCCGAGCCGCGTGAAGCGATGCGGCAGCGCATCGGAATCGGCACGGTTCGGGATGTTGACGTTGAGCAGATAGGGGCTCGCTTCGGGCGGATCGCGCAGCACCTGCTGGACAACGCTGCGCACCACGCGCGTCGCCGCGTCGAGATGCTCCCAGCCCTTTTGCACCTGCGAAAAGGCGATGGCCGGGATGCCGAAGAGAAAGCCTTCCATCGCCGCCGCGACCGTTCCCGAATAGAGCGTGTCGTCGCCCATGTTCGCGCCCTGGTTGATGCCGGAGACGACCAGGTCGGGGCGATGCTCGAGCAACCCGGACAAGGCGACGTGGACGCAATCCGATGGCGTGCCGTTGATGTAGCGAAAGCCGTTGGTCGCGGTGTAGACGGAGAGGCCGCGGTTCAGGGTCAGCGAATTGGAGGTGCCGCTCGCGTTCTGCTCCGGCGCGACCACATCCAGATCGCCGAGCCCTTCGCACGCCTTGACCAGCGCCGCCAGGCCGGGCGCCAGATAGCCGTCGTCGTTGGCGATGAGAATTCGCATCGGCGGATTGTAGGGAGTCATCTTCCGCGCGATGCGCCCGGATCGAGCCGCTGCGTATCATCGTTCGCGCACGCCCGCGCCCCGCAGGCGCATGCCGACAACAACAGCGGAAGGCTTCGAGATGCACGCATGGCTATGCGAGAACCCGGTCGGCGTCGAGGCGTTGACGTGGCGGGAGCTGCCGACGCCCGAGCCGAAGGCGGGCGAGGTTCGCGTCGCGATCCGCGCAGCGAGCCTCAATTTCCCCGACCTCCTCATCGTCCAGAACAAGTACCAGATGAAGCCGCCGCTGCCCTTCGTGCCCGGCTCCGAATACGCGGGCGTGGTCGATGCCGTCGGCGACGGTGTGACGCATCTGAAGGTCGGCGACGCCGTCGCCGCGTTCGGCGGCACCGGCGGCTTCGCCACGCACGCCTGCGTCGATGCGGCGCTGGTCATGCCGCTTCCCGCCGGCTTCGCCTTCGACGACGCATCGGCCTTCGTCCTCACCTACGGCACGACGCACCACGCCCTGTTCGACCGCGCGCAGATCAAGGCCGGCGAGACCTTGCTCGTGCTCGGCGCGGCCGGCGGCGTCGGCACGGCGGCGATCCAGCTCGGCAGGATCGCCGGCGCACGGGTCATCGCCGCGGCGTCGAGCGACGAGAAATGCGAGCTCTGCAGGTCGATCGGCGCTGACGCGACGATCAACTACGCGAGCGGCAACATCCGCGACGAGCTGAAGAAGCTCACCGGCGGCAAGGGCCCGGACATCGTCTACGACCCGGTGGGCGGCGATCTCGCCGAGCCGGTGTTTCGTTCGATCGCCTGGCGCGGTCGCTACCTCGTGGTCGGTTTCGCGCAGGGCGGCATCCCGGCCCTGCCTTTCAATCTCGCCCTGTTGAAAGGCGCCTCCATCGTCGGCGTGTTCTGGGGCGAATTCGCGCGGCGCGAACCGAAGGCCAACGCGAAGGCACTCGCCGAGCTGGCGCGCTGGTACGCGGAGGGCAAGGTCAAGCCCGTCATCGACCAGCGCCTGCCGATGCGCGAGCTGCCCGCAGCCTATGCCCGCATGGGCAGCCGCAAGGTGCGTGGCAAGCTGGTAATGACGAACGACTGACGCGGCTGGCGATGTCGACCGCGCATGATTTGCTGCTTGGCGCCTACCTCGTCGCGGCCGGCGGCGTGAGGTTCAAGAAGGGGATCGGCGCGCTGCCGTAGATGTTGACGGGCAGGACACCGTTCCAGGTCTTGGCCTGCGTCATTGCGACTTCGATCCGACGCAACTCGAGCACGTCCTTGTTCTGCGCCAGGGCGGCGTTCTGGATCTTGAGCGCATCGGCCTGGGCTGTCGCCACCTTGAGGTTGGCATAGGCCTCGCCGTCCGCCTTGGCGCGCAAGGCGTTGGCCTCGGCCTCGGCGATGGCGACCTTCTGCTTCTGCTCGGCCTCGACCGTCTTCAGCTTGTTTTCGGCGCCAAGGCGCAGTTGCTCCTGCGTCACCTTTTCGTTGATCGCGTGCATGTACGACTCCGAGAACGAAAAGTTGCGCATGTCGATGTTGATCACCTGCGCACCGTAGAGGGCCAGCTTGTCGCGCAGGGCGACATTGATGTCGTTCGACACCTTGGAGCGTTGCGCGATCAGGTCTGGTGCCGTGTAGCGCGCAGTCACTGCCTTGAAGATTTCCTGCGTGGCCGTCTGCACATACGACTGCAGATTGCCGTCGTGCGAGTACTTCTCGAACACTTCGGACACCCGATCGGTAGCGATGCTGTAGCGCACCGTCAGGCTGACCTTGACCGGCTGCGTGTCGCTGGTGCTGCCCTCGGCGTTCTCGATGTCTGCCGTCTCGGCGCGGATGCTGAAGTTCGACAGCTTCTGCCATGGCGGCAACACCGCAAGGCCCTCACCTTCGATGCCAACGATCTTGCCGAACTGCGTGACGACGCCACGGCTGCCAGTCGGAACTGAATAGAACGGCCAGACCATCAGCACCACGAGCAGCAAGGCGACTGCGCCGACGATCCATCGGATCGATGACCACGAGAAGCGTTCGTTGCGGTCGTACGGCAGGGCCCGTGCGGGTGTTCGGATGTCGTCGCTCATGGTGTTCCTCCACGCGGTGGTGAGGTGCCGCCCCGCGACCGGCCGCCACGGCGATCCCCGAGGACGCCTCGCTATAATCGCTCGCTCGGTGGTGGCTGTAGCTCAGTTGGTAGAGTCCAGGATTGTGATTCCTGTTGTCG
>DAIMIM010000364.1:0-2757 GCA_036722755.1 Caldimonas sp.
TTGGTCTTGAAGT
The DNA here is from genome assembly GCA_036722755.1 of Caldimonas sp. Lineage (GTDB taxonomy): Bacteria > Pseudomonadota > Gammaproteobacteria > Burkholderiales > Burkholderiaceae_C > Schlegelella_A. The sequence continues at coordinate 14 of DAIMIM010000364.1, forward strand.
CGGACATGCGCACGATCACCGGCTTGGGGTAGAACGCCGCGGCGATGGTGCCCACGCCTTCGGCGAGCTGGCGTACGAAGAAGTCTGCGGGGCGCTCGTGACCTTGTGTCAGCCGGGCGATCTCTGCGCGCACCGCCGGGTCGTCGATCTTCTCCGGGTGCACCAGCGCCATCGGGTGGACCTTGATGTGCTCCGCGACGATGAACTCCATGCGCGCCAGGCCGACGCCGTCGGTGGGCAGCATGGCGGTCTGAAACGCGGTGTCGGGATTGCCGATGTTGACCATCAGGTGGGTCTGCGGTTGCACCAGAGAGGACAGGTCGGTGCTCGTCATGGTGAAAGGCACGGCGCCGGCGTAGACCCGGCCGACGGCTCCCTCGGCGCACGACACGGTGATCTCGTCGCCGGTGTGCAGCTGGGTGGTCGCGTCGTCGCAGCCCACCACGGCCGGAATGCCGAGCTCGCGCGCGACGATGGCCGCATGGCAGGTGCGGCCGCCGCGGTTGGTGACCACGGCCGCGGCGATCTTCATCACCGTGCCCCAGTCGGGCATGGTGGTGTCTGCGACCAACACCTCTCCGGGCAGGAACTGGCCGAGCTGCGCCACGTCGGTGATGACGCGGGCTTTGCCGGAGGCGATCTTGCCGCCGACGGCCCGGCCGCTGGCGCGCACCTCGCCTTTGGACGTCAACCGGTATTCGTCGAGCAGGCCGATGGGCCTTTGCGAGGCCACCGTTTCGGGACGCGCCTGCACGATGTAGAGCTGGCCGTCGACACCGTCCTTGGCCCATTCGATGTCCATGGGCGTTGGCCGGCCAGCCTTGTGGCTGTAGTGATCCTCGATCTTGATGGCGGCGTCGGCCAGCGTCATCACGTCGTCGTCGTCGATGCAGAAACGAGCCTGCTCTTCCTTGGGCGTGGGTACGTTTCGGGTGGTCTCGCGACCGGCACCCTTGGCGTACACCATGCGGATCTCCTTGCCCCCGAGCTTGCGCCTGAGCACCACGCGGTGGCCCTTGCGGAAGGTGGGTTTGAAGACGTAGAACTCGTCGGGGTCGACGGTGCCCTGCACCACGTTTTCGCCCAGGCCATAGGCGCCGGTGATGAACACGGCGTCGCGAAAGCCGGTTTCGGTATCGAGCGTGAAGATGACGCCGCTGGCCGCACGGTCGGAGCGCACCATCTTCATCACGCCCACCGATTGGAAGACCTTGAAGTGGTCGAAGCCGTTGTCGACGCGGTAGCTGATGCCCCGGTCGGTGAACAAGCTCGCGAAACACCGACGCACGGCATCGAGCAGTTTGGCCTCGCCCGAAATGTTCAAAAAGGTTTCGTGTTGACCGGCAAAGCTGGCGGTGGGCAGATCCTCCGCGGTGGCCGAGCTGCGGACGGCGACCGTGGCGTGCTCGCCGTATTCGGCCTGCAGGCGCGCATACGCCGCGGAGATTTCGGCCACGAGGTCGGCCGGCAGCGCGGCGCCGAAGATGACCTCGCGCGCCAACTGGGCGCGACGAGCCAGGTCGTCGACGTTTCTGGCATCCAGCCCGTCGAGCGCCCGGTGCAGGCGCGGCCATGCGTCGGCCTGGTCGAGCACGTGACGGTAGGCTGCGGCGGTGATGGCAAAACCGTTGGGCACGCGCACGCCCTGGGGTGCCAGCTCGCGAACCATTTCGCCGAGCGACGCGTTCTTGCCGCCGACCGACGGCACGTCGGCAACGCCTATCTCGGAGAACCAGCGGATGTAACTCATGGCACCGTCGCCGTGCTCAGGCACAGCAACACAAAGGCGACCGTAGCGGCCACATGGGCGATCTTCAATCTGCGGGGGTCTCCGCAGAACGGGCAGACGAGTCGCATGGACACGATCCTTCACTCAAGAGCCCGGCCGCAGGCCAAGCTTGTGCAACACGATCTTGCCGCCTGCGCCGTGCGCAACATTGACAAACCGCAAGTCCGGCGCAGGCGCTTGCGCGATCCTCTCGCTATGAAAGCCTTCATGGATCGCGTCGAGGCAGGACGCCTGCTGGGGCAACGCCTGGCCACGCTGAAGCTGGTCGATCCCGTGGTTCTGGCGCTGCCGCGCGGTGGCGTGCCCGTGGCGGCCGAGGTGGCCCGCGCGTTGCGTGCACCGTTGGATTTGCTGATGGTGCGCAAGATCGGCGCGCCCGGTCAGCGTGAAGTGGCCGTGGCCGCGGTGGTCGATGGTGACCATCCCGAGATCGTGGTCGACGAGGAAACCCTGAGCCTGAGCGGCGCCGACCGAGCCTATGTCGATGCCGAGGCTGCGCATGAACTGAAGGAAATCGAACGGCGCCGTGCGCTGTACCTGCGCGGTCGTGCGCCGGTGCCGCTGGCCGGCAAATCGGTGGTGCTGGTGGACGACGGCATCGCCACCGGCACGACGGTGCGTGCCGCACTCAAGGCGCTGCAACGCTCCAAGGCGGCGCGCCTGGTGCTCGCCGTGCCGGTGGCGCCGGCCGATGCCGTGGCACAGTTGCGCGGCGAGGTCGACGACCTGGTGTGCCTGTCCCAGCCGGAGTTCTTCGACGCTGTCGGCGCGCACTACCGCGATTTCCATCAGATCGAGGACGCCGAAGTCATCGCGCTGCTCGATACGGCAAGACACGAATTCGCAAAGCGGGCGTCGCCGCGACGGTAGGAAGAGTGACAACGCAGCGATTCGATGTCTGCAACGGCGACGCCGATGGCCTGTGCGCCGCGCTGCAGTGGCGGCTCCACGAGCC
>DAIMIM010000364.1:2767-3688 GCA_036722755.1 Caldimonas sp.
CCCGCCACGCTCCTGACCGGGTTGAAGCGCGAGATCGCGCTGCTCGAGCGCGTACACGCGAACGCCGGCGACGAAGTCAACGTCTTCGACCTGTCGATGCAGCGCAACCAGGCCGCCCTGCTGGGCCTGCTCGGCGCCGGCGTGCGCGTGCGCTACTTCGATCACCATGCGGTGCGCGACATCCCCTCCCATCCCTTGCTCGAAGTGCAGGTCGACTGCGCCAGCGACGTCTGTACCAGCCTGCTGGTCGACCGCCGCATCGGCGGGGCCTTTCGCGCCTGGGCGCTGGTCGGCGCCTACGGCGACAACCTGGCAGGCGTCGCCGACCGCTTGGCGGACGATTGCGGCATCGGCAGCGACGACAGACTTCGGCTGCGCCGGCTCGGCGAGGCGATCAACTACAACGCCTACGGCGACGACGAGAGCGATGTGTACATCGCTCCGGCGCGCCTGTATGCGGTCATGGCGCGCTACCGCGATCCGCGAGACATGCTCGCGCATGAAGGCATTGCCGACGCGATCGACACACGGCGCCGCGCCGACCTGAAGCAGGCCTTGGCTTGGCCGCCGCATCGGCAAGACGCGCGCGGCAGCGTGCTGATTCTTCCCGACGCGGCGTGGAGCCGGCGCGTGCTCGGCTGCCTCGCCAACGAGTTGGCCAACGCCCAGCCGCAACACGCCCATGCGGTGCTCAAGCTGCAGCGCACGGGCGCGTACGAGGTCAGCGTGCGCGCACCGCTCGCGTCGCCGTCGGGCGCCGATGCGCTGTGCAGCCGGTTCGGCGGGGGCGGTCGCGCGCGTGCCGCCGGCATCGACGGCCTGCCGGCGGACGATCTCGAGCACTTTCTCGCGGCCTTTGCCAGCACGCGCTGGGGCGAGCAGGTTCTGATGCGCTCATGATGATGGGTTGTCCGGCAAGTG
>DAIMIM010000365.1:0-3666 GCA_036722755.1 Caldimonas sp.
GTGACGCTCGGTCGCGCGTTCGTCATCGGTGCGGTCGGCGCCGTCGTCGTGCTGTGCATCCTCGCCGCATGGGTCGCATGGCTCAACGTGCGCGGCGAAGACGATGTGCGCACCACGGCCGCCGCCACCACCGGCGGCGCGGTCGACGCGGCACTGGTCGCGCTCGGCAGCGCTTTGATCCGGGCCGGCGATTGCCAGGGCTGCCACACCGAGCGCGGCGGCCAGCCGTTCGCCGGCGGCCGCGCCATCGCGACGCCGTTCGGCAACGTCGTCTCGCCCAATCTCACGCCCGATGCGCGCACCGGCCTGGGCACCTGGTCGGCCGACGACTTCTGGCGCGCCCTGCACCACGGCCGCTCGAAGGACGGGCGGCTGCTCTACCCGGCGTTTCCGTATCCGAACTACACGCGCGTCAGCCGCGCCGATGCCGATGCGATGTTCGCGACGCTGCGAAGCCTCGCGCCGATCGCCAAGCCGAACAGGCCGCACACGCTGGCCTTTCCATTCGACACGCAGGCCGCGCTCGCGGTCTGGCGCGCGCTCTTTTTTCGCGCCGCCACGCACGTCGACGATCCGGCCCGCACGCCGGGCTGGAACCGCGGCGCCTATCTCGTCGAAGGGCTCGGCCATTGCAACGCCTGCCATTCCGCGCGCAACGCGTTCGGCGCGACCGCCGGGCCGCTCGATCTGCAAGGCGGCCTGATCCCGGTGCAGAACTGGTACGCGCCCTCGCTCGCCTCGCCGCACGAAGCGGGCGTCGCAAGCTGGCCCACCGCCGAGGTGGTTCGTCTGCTGAAGACCGGCGTCGCCGAACGCGGCTTCGTGATGGGGCCGATGAGCGAGGTCGTCGGCAACGGCACGCAGTATCTGAGCGACACCGACCTGGCGGCGATGGCCGAGTACCTCCAGGCGCTGCCCGCACCGCCCGAGCCCGCGCCGCAGACGGCGCGCGGCACGCCGAGCGAGCGCGGCGCCGCGCTGTACGGCGACCACTGCGTCGCCTGCCATGGCGAGCGTGGCGAAGGCGTGCCGGGCGCCTACCCGGCGCTGGCCGGCAGCCGCGCCGTGACCATGCACTCGACCGCGAACCTCGTCCACGTCGTGCTCGAAGGCGGCTTCCCGCCGAGCACCGCGGGCAACCCGAGGCCCTTCGGCATGCCGCCTTTCGCGATCGTGCTGAGCGATGCCGATGTCGCCGAGCTGCTCAGCTTCGTGCGCAGCTCGTGGGGCAACCAGGCACCCCCGGTCTCGGCATTCGACGTGAGCAGGGCGCGCAACGGGAACCGTTAGTGGCGCGCCAACGCGGAACGACCGATCGCGCGGCGCCGCGGCGCCGGAGGTCAGAACGGGATGTCGTCGTCCATGCTGTCGAAGCCGGTGGGCGATTTCGCAGCAGGCCGGCTGGCCGCTGCCGCGGCCGGACGAGACGCCGGCGCCGGACGTTCGTAATTTCCGCCACCGCCGCCTGCCCCACCGCCGCTGTAGCCGCTGTCTTCGCCGCCGGGCGACGCGCCACCGCCCATGCCTTCACGGCTGCCGAGCATCTGCATCTCGTTGGCGATGATCTCGGTGGAGAATTTCTCGGCGCCGTCCTTGTCGGTCCACTTGCGGGTCTTGAGGCGCCCTTCGACGTAGACCGAGCGGCCCTTCTTCAAATATTCACCGGCGATTTCGGCGAGCTTGTCGTTGAACACGACGCGGTGCCATTCGGTCTCTTCGACCTTCTCGCCCGAGGTCTTGTCCTTCCAGTTGCGCGATGTGGCGATGCTGACCGTGCACCATGCGCCACCGTTCGGGTTGTAGCGAACTTCCGGATCGCGGCCCAGATTGCCGACGATGATGACCTTGTTGACCGACGCCATTGGATGGCTCCTGTTGCTTGGGGGGATTGGCGAAGATTATGCGGCGCGAGCGCGTGAGAAAAGCCCTCGGAGTGAGTCCCCCGGACGGCGGGTCGCCTACTGCCGGAGGGCGTGTTGCCGAGGGTAAAGCGGGGAAGCACCTGTCATCGGCGCCCGGCGGCGTCGCGTTGAAACGCTCAGCCATGCACGATCCGATCCTTTCGGCGCCCAGCTCCCCGATCCTCGCGCGCCGCAAGCTTCTCGAAGGCAGCGCGGCGCTGGTCGCCGCGCCCTGGCTCGCCCTGGCCGCTGGCTGTGCAGCGCCGGGAAGCCGGCAGGGCGCAGCGCCGGACGGCGCGACCTTCGGGCGCGACGGCTCGGCAGCGACTGCCGGCGCGCCAACGCGTGTTGCGACCTTGGCGCCCGCCGATCTCGCGCTCGTCAACCGCGTCTCGTGGGGCGCCTCGGCGACCACGGCCGCCGACTTCTCCCAGCGCGGCCGCGCCGACTGGCTGGGCGCGCAGCTGCATCCGCAGCCGCCGCGCCTGCCGGCCAGCGTGCAGACGCAGATCGACGCGATGTCGATCACCACGACGCCCTTCGAAACGCTGGTCGCCCAGATGGACGAGACCCGCCGCGACTCCGCCCGCAAAGCGAAGGATGCGAGCGACACCGCAACCAAGCAGGCCGCGCAGCAGGCCTACCAGCAAGCGCTCGGCAAGGTCGCGCGCGAGGCGGCGTCGCGCTCGCTGCTGCGCGCCGTGTATTCGCAGAACCAGCTGCAAGAGCAGCTCACCTGGTTCTGGTTCAACCACTTCAACGTGCATCAGTACAAGGCCAACCTGCGCGTGCTCGTGGGCGACTACGAAGACCAGGCGATCCGGCCGCGCGCGCTCGGGCGCTTTCGCGACCTGCTCATCGCCAGCGCGACGCACCCGGCCATGATTCGCTATCTGGACAATGAGCAAAACGCCGCCGGCCGCCTCAACGAGAACTACGCGCGCGAGGTGATGGAGCTGCACACGCTCGGCGTCGACGGCGGCTATTCGCAGAAAGACGTGCAGGAGCTGGCCCGGGTGCTCACCGGCGTCGGCATCAACATCACCGACAAGACGCCGGCGATGCGCATGCAGGGGAGAGACGCCTACGTGCGCCAGGGCCTGGCCGAGTTCAACCCGAATCGCCACGACTTCGGCATGAAGGTCGTGCTCGGCCGAACCATCGAAGGCCGCGGCTGGCAGGAGGTGCTCGACGAACTGGCGCGGCTCGCCGCCGAGCCGGCGACCGCGCACTTCGTCTGCCGGCGGCTTGCCGAATATTTCGTCGCCGATGCGCCGCCGCCCGCGCTGGTCGATGCCATGGCGCAGGCGTTCGCGCGAAGCGACGGCGCCATCGCGGTGACGCTCGCCACGATGTTCGAGTCGCGCGAGTTCGACGCCTCGCTCGGCGGCAAGTTCAAGGACCCGATGCACTACGTGGTCTCGGCCGTGCGCCTGGCCTACGACGACCGGCCGATCCAGAACACACAGCCCATGTTCGGCTGGCTCGCGCGCCTCGGCGAGCTGCCCTACAACCGGCAGACGCCCGACGGCTATCCGCTCGGCGAATCGGCGTGGGCGAGCCCGGGGCAGATGGCGACGCGCTTCGAGATCGCGCGCGCCATCGGCACCGGCAGTGCCGGCCTCTTCCGCGCCGAAGGCGCGATGGCCGACGCACCTGCATTCCCGCGGCTGACGAGCGCCTTCTACTACCAGGACATCGAGCCGACACTGAGCGCGTCGACACGCGCCGCGCTCGATCGTGCGACCTCGCCGCAGGAATGGAA
>DAIMIM010000366.1:0-3661 GCA_036722755.1 Caldimonas sp.
GCATGAGCACCGCATCGTTCAACCGCACGTTCGCTCGCGCCTGGCTCGGCCTCGGCTACGCATTTCTCTATCTGCCGATCGTTGCCCTCGTTCTCTACTCGTTCAACGACTCGCCGGTCGCCAATGTCTGGCGCGGCTTCACGCTCAAGTGGTACGCGGGCCTCGCCTCGGACCAGGAACTGCTGGCCGGCCTCGCCCTGTCGATGAAGATCGCCCTGTCGACGGCATGCGCATCGATCGTCCTCGGCACGCTCGCCGCCTTCGCGATGACGCGCTATCGGCGCTTTTTCGGCAGCACGCTGTTCGCCGGCATGATCGCCGCGCCGCTGGTCATGCCCGAGGTCATCATCGGCCTGTCGCTGCTGCTGATGCTGGTCTCGATGCAGCGGGCCACGGAAGCGGCGTTCGGCGTCGGCTTTCCGGAACGCGGCATGCTCACGATCTGGCTCGGCCACCTGCTGCTCGGCATGGCCTACGCAACGGTCGTCGTCCGTGCCCGCCTGCAGGTCCTCGATCCGCAGCTCGAAGAGGCGGCAATGGACCTCGGCGCGCGGCCCTGGCAGGTGTTCTGGCTGGTGACCTTGCCGATGATCGGGCAGGCGCTGCTGTCGGCGTTCCTGCTCACGTTCACGCTGTCGCTCGACGACGTGGTGCTCTCCGCGTTCCTGTCGGGTCCCGGCGCGACCACCATGCCGCTGGTCATCTTCTCGCGCGCCCGCCTCGGCCTCAACCCCGGCGTCAATGCGGTGGCGACACTCATCATCGGCGTCGTCGCCATCGGCGTCGTCGCCGCCAGCGTCCTCATCGCACGCAACGAGCGGCGGCGCGCCGAAGACGTCGCGGCCGCCAACCGGGCCATCGTGTCATGAACGTCATCAAGTCGATCCCGTGGCTGTCGTACCTGGCGCTGGCCGCGGCGATGGCGGTCGTCGGCGCCTACGTCGGCTTCTCGAAGGCGCTCGTCATCGTCTTCCCGATCTTCGTGCTCGCCTGGATGCGTTTCGCGATCGCCGCCGTCGCGATGGCGCCGTGGCTGCGCCGCCCGGCCGGCGAAGCGCCGCTCGACGGCCGAACCCGCGGCCTTCTCTTTCTCGAATCGTTCTTCGGCAATTTCCTGTTCTCGGTCTGCATGCTGTTCGGCATTTCGCACAGCTCGGCGCTGGCGGCCGGCGTGATCATGGCGGCGATTCCAGCGGTGGTGGCGTTGCTGTCGTGGCTGATCCTCGGCGAGCGCGTTCGCTGGCGCGTCGCCCTCGGCATCGCCTGCGCCATCGCCGGCATCGCCCTCGTTGCGCTGGCGCGCGACGACGAAGGCGAGCTTGCGAGTGGCTCGCTGCTCGGCAGCGCGCTGCTGCTCGGCGCCGTCACCTGCGAGGCGATCTACGTCGTGCTCGGCAAGAAACTCTCGGCGCGGGTCGGGCCGAAGCGCATCAGCGCCTTCATCAACCTCTGGGGACTGGCGCTGGTCACGCCGTTCGCCATCTGGCAGCTGCCCGGCTTCACGTTCGGGTTCATTCCGACCTCGTCGTGGGTGCTGCTGGTCGTCTATGCGATCGCCGCCAGCGTGCTCACGGTCTGGCTGTGGATGACCGGCTTGAAGCACGTGCCGGCCTCGTCGGCCGGCGTCTTCACCGTCTTCTTGCCCATCAGCGCGGCCGCCGTCGGCGTGTTCGTGTTCGGAGAAACCTTCACCGCCGCGCAGGCCGGCGCCTTTGCGCTGGCGCTCGTCGGCGTCGTGCTGGCCAGCTTTCCCGACCGGGCGCGCCGTGCGGGCGGCGCCATGCCCGCGCCACTGAACTAGGGCCAAACAGGCCCTAGACCCGCGCGGCCGCCCGACGCTCAGCGCTTTCGAGCCAGCGTCAGGCCGTCGCCGATCGGAACGAGCGAAACGTCGATGCGCTCGTCGCCATGCAGCTTGGCGTTGAGTTGCTGCAAGGCGGTCGTGTCGGCGTCGTGCGCGGGCAGCGCGACCGCGCCGCCCCAGAGCACGTTGTCGATCGCGATCAGGCCGCCCGGCCGGATCAGCGACAGGCAGCGTTCGTAGTACGCGTCGTAGCCGGACTTGTCGGCGTCGATGAACGCGAAGTCGAAGCTGCCGGCGTGGCCCGCGGCAAGCTGCGCGTCGAGGGTGTCGAGCGCGGGCGCGAGCCGCAGGTCGATCTTGTGCGCGACGCCGGCGTCGGCCCAGAACGGCCGACCGACGCGCGTGTAGGCGTCGCTGACATCGCAGGCCAGCACGTAGCCGTCGCCGGGCAGCGCCAGCGCGACCGCGAGCGCGCTGTAGCCCGTGAAGACGCCGATTTCGATCGTTCGCCTGGCAGCCATGAGGCGCACCAGCAGCGCCATGAACTGACCCTGCTCGGGACCGATCTGCATGCCGGCGCCCGGCAGCGATTTGGTCGCTTCGCGCAGGCCGGCCTGGGCCGGATGCTCGCGGACGGAGTGCGCAAGCAAGTAGGCGTGCAAGTTGTCGTCGATGGTGGTTCTGCGGTTGGCCATGGATACCTCGGGTGAAGGGAACGTTCAGGCCGCCTCGGCCGCGTCGAAATCGAGCTCGACGCGCGCGCCGCTCGGGTCGACGCAGAAGAGCTGCCACAGGTTGGAACCGGTCTGCCGGCGCAAGGTGTACGCGACCGACGCCTGCTCCAGACGCCGCTTGACATCGCCCAGGCCACTCGCCGAAAACGCCATGTGATCGAGGACCCCGCCGCGCGGCTCGGGCATGGACCGGCCGGCCACGACATGCAGCACGGCCTGCCCCGATGCATACAGCCATGCGCCCGGAAAGCCGAGGTCCGGTCGCGGGCCGGGCTCGAGGCCGAGCACGCCGACATAGAACGCCAGTGTCTCGTCGAGATCCTCGGCGAGCACCGTGAAGTGGTTCATGGCACGGATCATCGGGCGCTCCTCAGGCATCGACCGGTTCGGGATGCAGCACCTGCGCGGCGCGGGCACGCTGCGAGACCTCGTGCGGCGACAGGCCATGCAGCCGGTGGTCCGACCAGACCTGTCGCCAGCGGCGCGCCCCGGGCGTGCCATTGCGCAGGCCAAGCATGTGGCGCGAGACGTGGGTCCAGGGCTCGCCGGCGGCCGAGATGCGCGCCATGTAGCGAACCATGTCGGCCTCGACCGCGTCGCGATCGGCGAGCTGCGGCGAGGCGCCGAAGAAACGAGCGTCCCACGCGCCCATGGCGAACGGGTCGTGGTAAGCGCTGCGACCGATCATCACGCCGTCGACCTCCTGCAGTCGCGCGTCGATCGCTTCGCAGCCGACGATGCCGCCGTTGACGACGATCGTCAGCCGCGGAAATTCCCGCTTGAGGCGATGCGCGGTCTCATACCGTAGCGGTGGCAGCTCGCGGTTCTGCTTCGGGCTCACACCCTGCAGCCAGGCATTGCGTGCATGGACGATGAACACCTCGCAGCCGCCGCGTTCGCTGACCGTGCCGACGAAATCGCGAACGAACGCGTCGCTTTCCAGGCGGTCGATGCCGATGCGGTGCTTCACCGTGACCGGCAGCGAGACCGCGTCGCGCATCGCCTTGACGCCGTCGGCGACGAGCTCCGGCTCCGCCATCAGGCAGGCCCCGAACGCGCCGCGCTGCACCCGCTCGCTGGGGCAGCCGCAGTTGAGGTTGATCTCGTCGTAGCCCCAACGCTC
>DAIMIM010000367.1:0-3652 GCA_036722755.1 Caldimonas sp.
GACGATCAGCGACTTCGGAAAGCCGAGCATGTCTCCCATCGACGCGAGCACGACCTTCTTGGTCGGCACGGCCTGCATCACCTGCGCCAGCACGGACGCGAAGTTCTCGAGCACGATGATGGCCTTGGCGCCGGAGTCCTTCAGCTGGTGCTCGAGCTCGCGCGGCGTGTAGAGCGGGTTGACGTTGACGACGACGAGGCCGGCGCGCAGGATCGCCGCGACTGCGACCGGATACTGCGGCACGTTCGGCATCATGATGGCGACCCGATCGCCCTTGGCCAGGCCCTGCGCCTGCAGCCACGCGGCGAACGCCACCGAGGCCTGATCGACCTGCCTGAAGCTGATCGAGCGGCCCATGAACTTGTAGGCCATCCGATCGGCGAAGCGGCGAAAGCTGTCGTCGAGCAGCGCGACCAGCGACGGATATTGATTCACGTCGATCTCGGCCGGAACACCTGCCGGATACTGCTTCAACCAGATCTTGTCCATCTCAGCCTCTGCGGGGGTTGCGCGGATTCTGAAGCGCCCTACGGGTGGGCACTAGGGTAGTTTCGATATCTTCGGACGAGCGACCCTTGCCGCGATCGTGGCGCGTCAGCCAGCTCAGGGCGCCGACGCTGCGTCGGCGAAGGCCTGCGGCGCATGCCAGCCGCCGCCCAGCGCCTGGATCAGGGCGATGGCGCTCGCTTGCTGGCTGCTCACGAGCTGCACCAGCGACTGTCTCGCACTGAGCGCGGATGCCTGGGCCGTGACGACGTTGGTGTAGGCCACCTGACCTGCGCGGTACTGGTTGAGCAACTGCTGCTCCACCAGATCGGCGGCGGCCGAGGCACGGCGTCGCGACCCCTCCTGCTCGCGCAACGTGCGGCTGAGGCTGAGCTGGTCCTCGACGTTCTGGAATGCCGCCAGCACGGTCTGCCGGTACTGCGCGATGGTCACGTCGCGCGCGGCCTCCGCACCGGCGACGCGCGCGCGCGTCGCTCCGGCATCGAAGACCGTCTGCGCCACTGACAGGCCGATCGACCAGAGGCTGCTCGGTGCCGTGAACAGCTGGCTCGCGGTCGAGCTGGCGAAGCCATAGGAGCCGCTCAGCGACAGGCTCGGGAAATAGGCCGATCGTTGGATGCCGATCTGCGCGTTCGCTGCGGCGACGGCCCGCTCGGCCGCCGCGATGTCCGGGCGGCGTTCCAGCAGCGTCGACGGAACGCCGGGCGGAACGGTCGGCACGGTCATCGTCCAGGTCGCGACGGCGATGCTGAAGTCGCCCGGCGGCTTGCCGACGAGAACCGCGATCGCGTGCTCGAGCTGCGCCCTCTGGTTGGCGAGGCCGACAAGCGTCGCCCGCGCGTTCTCGAGCGTCGTCTGTGCCTGCAGCACATCGGTCTTGGCCGAGATCCCGGCGTTGTAGCTGTTCTGCGTGATCGTCAGCGCCCGCTCGTAGCCGGCGACCGTGGTGCGCAGCAGCTCCTCTTCGGCATCCGACTCGCGCAGCGCGAAATAGTCGGTGGCAAGCAGCGCCTGCGCCGAGAGCTTGGCGGCGGCGAGATCGGCTTCACTTGCCTGCGCGCTGGCCTCGGCACCGGTGACGGCCAGCCGCAGCCGGCCCCACACGTCGGGTTCCCAGCTCGCATCGAGGCCGGCCTGCAGCGAGTTGCCGCTGCGCGACGTGCCGGTGGCGCCGCTGCCGCCACCGGTACGCGTGACGCCGGCCGTGGCGCCCAAGGCAGGAAACAGCGCCGCCCGATCGAGGCGGACGAGCGCCCGAGCCTGGGCATAGCTGGCGACTGCGGCGGCGACGTTCTGGTTCGAGACCTCGACCTGCGACTCGAGCCGATCCAGCTCGGCGTCCCCGAAGAGCGCCCACCAGTTTCCGCGATCGAGCGCGTCGGCCGGCTCGGCCGGCTGCCAGCCGGATGTCTCCTTGAACATCGACGACGTCGGAGCGCTTGGACGGACGTAGGGCGGTCCGAGCGTGCAGGCGCCCAGTAGAGTGGCCAGGGCGACCAGCCCTGCGACGCGAGACGTCAAGACGCCTCGCAAAAGGGAGGTGCGATGGATGTTCATGTCAGTCCTGCAGCCGCCACGGGGTGGCCGCCGCCGCGGCTCAGATGACGCTCGTCGGGAGCGCGGCGGCGCAGCTTGTCGAGCAGGATGTAGACGACCGGCGTCGTCAGCAGCGTCAGCAGCTGGCTGGCGATGAGGCCGCCGATGATGGCGACGCCGAGCGGCTGGCGAAGCTCCGAGCCGTCGCCGAAGCCGATCGCGAGCGGTAAGGCGCCGAGCGCCGCGGCCAGCGTCGTCATCAGGATCGGACGAAAACGCAGCAGGCAGGCTTCGCGCACCGCGGCCAGCGAGCTCAGGCCGCGCGAGCGCTCGGCCTCGAGCGCGAAGTCGATGATGAGGATGGCGTTCTTCTTGACGATGCCGATGAGCAGGAAGACGCCGATGAGGGCGATGATCGAAAACTCCATCCGGAACATCAGCAGCGCCAGCACCGCACCGACGCCCGCCGAGGGCAGCGTCGACAGCACCGTGACCGGATGGACGAGGCTCTCGTAGAGGATGCCGAGGACGATGTAGATGACGACGATGGCGGCGACGATCAGCATCGCCTGCTGGCCCTGCGACTGCTGCGCGCTCGCGGCGGTGCCGGCGAAGGCGCCGCGCACGTTCGTCGGCATGCCGATGTCGGCCTCGGCCTGGCTGATGGCGGCCTTGGCGTCGTTGAGATTGGCGCCGTCGGCGAAGTTGAACGAGACCGTGGTCGCCAGCTCGCCGTCCTGGTGGTTGACCGAAGTGGGAGCCGAGTTCTCGTAGAACGTCGCCACCGAACTGAGCGGCACCAGGTTGGCGGCGCTGTTGCTGAGGACGTTGCCGCTCGAGGCCGTCTTCAACGCCGGGTTCGCCGATACCGCAATCGTCGTGCTGCCGGTGATCGCGGCCGTGGCGGCGGTCGACTCGACGCTCACCGCCTGGCCGCCACTCTCCACCGTGCGCGTCGCCGCAGCGTAGACGTCGGAGAGGGCGTTCGGGCCGCGCGTGTAGTCGGGGGCCCATTCCATGACGACGTGATACTGGTTCAGCTCGGTGTAGATCGTCGCCACCTGGCGCTGGCCGAAGGCGTCGTAGAGCGCGGCGTCGATGCCGTTGGCGGTGAGGCCGAGCCGTCGGGCGCTGTCGCCGTTGACCTGCACCATCGTCTGCACGCCGTTGTCCTGCTGATCGGTGTCGACGTCGGTGAGCACGCTCGCCGTCTTCATCTGCTCGGCGAGCTTGCCGGCCCAGTTGCGCAGGTCGACCAAGTTGTCGCTCTTCAGCGTGTACTGGTAGGTCGAGTTGCTCGAGCGGCCGCCGGAGCGGACGTCCTGCACCGGGCTCAGGAAGATCGACAGCCCGGTGATCTGGGCCAGCTGCGGCCGCAGCCGGGCGATCACCGCGTTGCCGCTATCGGTGCGCTGGTTCGACGGCTTGAGGTTGACGAACATGAAGCCGCCGCCGGCGCGCGAGCCGCCGGTGAAGCCGACCACGGTGGCCACCGATGGATCGCGGTGGATGATGTCGACGACCTGGCGCAGCTTCGTGCCCATGGCCCCGGAGGAGATGCTCTGGTCGGCGCGCAGGCCGGCGACGATCTGGCCGCTGTCCTGCTGCG
>DAIMIM010000368.1:0-3636 GCA_036722755.1 Caldimonas sp.
CCTCCGACATGGCGCTCGCCGCGGCGGTGCTGAAGGCCGTCAACTCGGCGATGTACGGCTTGCGCGGCCGGGTCCAGAGCGTGCAGCAGGCGATCACCTATCTCGGCACGCGAGAGGTCGCCTCGGTGACGTTCGAGATGGGCCTGCGCGCCGTCTTTCCGCCGGCACCCGAGCTCGAGCCGGTGTGGGAGCGCGCGCGCGTGCGCGGCCTGCTGATGGGGCGCATCGGCCAGGAGCTCAACGTCGATCCGTGGGCGGCGCACTCGGCGGGTCTGTTCGAGGAATGCGGCAAGGCGGTGATGTTCCGGCACGCCACCGAGCGCTACAGGCCGATGCTGCTCGAGGCCAAGAACGACGAAGAGCTGCTGCTCCTGGAGCACACCCACATCGGCGTCAGCCACGACGCGCTCGGCGCGGCGCTCTGCGAAAGCTGGGGTCTGGCCCAGCCGGCCGTCGACAGCGTGCGCTACCACGTGATCGTCAACAGCACGCTCGAGCTGCCGATGCACGTGCAGCGCCGTTCCATCTGCGCCCTGTCGGCGCTGGCGCATGCGCTGATGACCGATCCGGAGACGCTCGACGACGTGGCGCGCAAGGTCGCGCCGCAGGCCGACCTCGATCCCCTGCTCGCGCAGCGCGGTGCCCGCAAGGTGCAGGAGCAGATCGAGATGGCGGTCGAGCGCTCGAAGACAGACTGACGGCGCGGCGCCGTCGCGCCGACGTTCTCCGTACTCGTGCTCTTGGCGGCGTTGGCGCGCTGCACTAGCGTCGCCTTGCCCGTCCCAGGGCACGGAGCGCGACATGCCGGATCCCATCAGCCTCATCGTCGGGCCAGAGCAGCTCGCGCTGCAGCGGCTCTATCACTGGGAGCGCACCGCACCGGATCGCGTCGTCCTGACCCAGCCGCAAGACGGCGGCGCGGTGCGCGACTTGACGTGGTCAGAGGTGCTCGGCGAGGTGCGGCGCATGGCGGCGCACCTGCGCTCGCTCGGCGCCGCGCCCGGCAGCCGGATCGCCATCCTGTCGAAGAACTGCGCGCACTGGATGCTCGCCGACTTCGCGATCTGGATGGCCGGCTACGTGTCGGTGCCGCTCTATCCGACGCTGGCCGCGGCGACCATCCGGCAGATCCTCGAGCACTCCGAATCGACGCTGCTGTTCGTCGGCAAGCTCGATGGCTGGGACGCGATGCGCGCCGGCATCCCGGCGACGTTGCCGTGCATCGGCATGCCGCTGGCGTCGCCGAACGACTACCCGCAGTGGGACGCCATCGTCGCCTCGACCGCGCCGCTCGAGGGCCAGCCGGTGCGGGACGGCGACGCGCTTTCGACCATCATCTACACGTCGGGAACGACGGGCATGCCGAAGGGCGTGATGCACAGCTTCGCGACCTTCGCCTGGTCGCTCTCGACCGGCCTGCGCCGCGCGCCGCTCGGCGCCGATGCGCGATTGCTCAGCTATCTGCCGCTCGCCCACGTCGCCGAGCGTGCGCTGGTCGAGCACGCGCTGCTCGCGAGCGGGCTGCACGTCTTCTTCGCCGAAAGCCTCGACACCTTCACGGCCGATCTGCAGCGGGCGCGGCCGACCGTCTTCTTCTCGGTGCCGCGCCTGTGGGTGAAATTTCAGCAGGCCGTCGAGGCGAAGATGCCGCCGGCCAAGCTGCAGCGCCTGCTGCGCATCCCGGTCGTCGGCTGGCTCGTGCGCCGCAAGATCCTGAAGGCGCTCGGTCTCGATGCCTGTCGCCACGCGATCGGCGGCGCCGCGCCGATGCCGCCCGATCTGCTGCGCTGGTACGAGCGGCTCGGCCTGCCGGTCAACGAGGGCTACGGCATGACCGAGAACTGCGCCGTCTCGCATGCGACGCTGAGCGGCGTGTCGCGGCCCGGCACGGTCGGCCTACCGTACGACGGTGTCGAATCGCGCATCGATGCCGCGACCGGCGAAGTGCAGATGCGCAGCCCGGGCGTGATGCTCGGCTACTACAAGGAACCCGAGCTGACCCGCGCCGCATTCACCGCCGACGGGTGGCTGCGCACCGGCGACAAGGGCGCGCTCGACGGCGAAGGCAACCTGCGCATCACCGGGCGCATCAAGGATCTCTTCAAGACGAACAAGGGAAAGTACGTGTCGCCGGCGCCGATCGAAGACCGTCTCGTCATGAATGGTGCGATCGAGGCCTGCGTCGTGGTCGGCGCCAACCTCGGCCAGCCCTTCGGCATCGTCATGCTCAACCCGGGCGCAGCGAAAAGCGCGGCCGAGGCCGCGGGCCGCAGCGCCATCGAGGCATCCTTGACGGCGCATCTCGCGAGCGTCAACGGCGGCCTCGATCCGCACGAGCAGCTCAGCTGCCTCGTTGTCGTCGCCGAGTCCTGGTCGGTCGAGAACGGCTTCGTCACGCCGACCTTCAAGATCAAGCGCAACCGCATCGAAGAGGTTTACGGGCCGCTGTTCGAGCGCTGGACCACGGCGGGGCGGCCGGTCGTCTGGCATACGGCCTGAGGAGGCCGCGCCCGTTCCGACGCGATAAAGACAGGGGAGCGGGACAGGGTCGTCAGGGCTCGCTCTCGAAACCGCCCCGACATGCCCGCTCCCCCGCGAACGCGGGTTGGCGGGTCTCGCCGAAGCGGTGACCCGCCTGCACCAGGCGCGCGACAGTGTCGGTCACTGGCTCGCGCCCGCAGCTGCGCTCGGAAAACGAATCTCCTTCAGCGAAGGCCGCCGGGCGGCCCGAACAGGGAAAGCTGCTGTGGCTCGTGGCGTTGACGCCCGAGCACCGAAGGTCGCTGCGAAAACATGGCGGGCGCCGGCAGGGTCGACGCCGACGCGCCGAGGCGCAGCAAGGAGGACATGCCGCCTTGGCCACGCGGGCCTGCCGGACGTCGCGTCGGCAGCGCGGAGGAGGAGAAGGGACGAGGCGGCATCGTGGGCTTTCGCAGGGACCGGCGGGCAGCAACATCTGGTTGCACGGCCGCCTTGACAGCAAGGATCGCAACCTTCATGCCACGCGCGCTCCGTGACGGCAGTCACGGCGCGCCGCCGCGCTTCGGAGCCGCTGGCCGTTTTCGCGACAGGCCGCGCCGCGCCGCGACTGGCCACGTCGATGTCGCAAGCAGTCGTTACGGCGTCGCGACCCCGGCCGGCGCCGGCCGATAGCCGCGCGGAATGGCGTCGAGCAGGCGGCGCGTGTAGGCCTGCTGCGGCCGCTCGAGGATGGCCTCGACGCCGGACTGCTCGACCACCTCGCCGTCCTTCATCACCAGCACTTCGTCGGCCATGAAGCGGATCACCGCGAGATCGTGGCTGATGAAGATGTAGGTGAGGCCGAGCTCGTCCTGCAGGTCCTTCAGCAGGTTGAGCACCTGCGCCTGGACCGAGACGTCGAGCGCGCTGACGGCTTCGTCGAGAACCAGCAGCTCGGGGTCGAGCGTGAGACACCGTGCGATCGCGACACGCTGGCGCTGGCCACCCGAAAATTCGTGCGGGTACTTCTGCATCGCGCTGTCGTCGAGGCCGACCTTTGCGAGCAGCGAGCGGGCGCGGGCGTTGCGTTCGGCGGCGTCCTTGCCGATGTCGTGGATCGCCATCGGCTCGATCAGCGTCTGGCCGATCGTGAAGCGCGGGTTGAGCGAGGCGTAG
>DAIMIM010000369.1:0-1922 GCA_036722755.1 Caldimonas sp.
ATGCTTCATCGAGACCGTTTCGCCGGCGCGAAACAGCGTCCGGTCGAAGACGGTCGCGGAGCGCAGGTCGGGCTCGGCACCCCGTCCCGTCGACACGTTGAAGCGCCACGCCTCGATCCCTTTCTGCCAGCTGCTGAAGACGAAGGCGACGTCGACCGCGCCGCCGCTCTTGCCATTTCCCTCGTCGGCCTTCCTCGCCGTCACGAAGTAGCCGCTGTCGGCCGGGCAGTGCTCGAAGCCCGCGTCGAGCGCGCGGGCGACGACGGTGAGTCCCTTCGCGTCGGTGCGTCCGCTCCACAGCGCCTGGCCCCGGCAATCGTTGACGACGACGTCGGCGCCTGCGACCGGCTTGCCGCGATCGAGCGTCGTCACCCACACCAGGCTGTTCTCGCGACCCTGCTTGAAGTGAACTCCCAGGTTGGTGACGAGCACGCCGGTGCGCACGTACATCGGCGCGCGCTTGTCGAGCAGCGACTGGCCGAGCCTGAGCGACTCGATCTCGACGACGTGGTAGCCAGGCTCGGTGAGCGGAATGCCGACCACCTCGAACGGCCGCGGATCGCCGCCTTCGAGCTGCGGCAGATCGAGCCGCGTCACGCCCGGCTCCTTCGCCAGCAGCGACACCTCGCGCGTGCCGACCATGCGCTCGACGGTGCGCTTGACCGGCCGGCCCTTCGCGTCGGTGTCGTCCTCGGTCGTCATCCAGTCCCGCTGGGCGAAGCCGAGCTCCTTGGCACTGAGGCGCGTCTCGTGGTATTTCTGGACCCGCGCATACCAGGCGAGGATGTCGGCGTCGGTCTGCAGGCGCTTGTCGCGGATCTGCCCAGCCGGTGCGCTGGCGCCAGGGCCGGCGCTCGCGGCGCCGGCTGCCGCCGGCGCTCGCCGAAGGTCGGGCTGCACGTGGCGCAGCGTCAGCGGCAGCATCGCATCGGCATTGCGCTCGACGATGCCGAACGGCGCCGCCGCGAACTTGGCGATCGGCGGCGCGGCACCGGTCGCGACCTTGAGCGGGAAGCTCGCGGCGTTGGCGAGCGGCCGGCCGGCGTTGTCTTTCAGGTCGCGCGGCAGCACGACGCTGTACGGCGCGTTCTCGGCCAGCGGCGTCGCAAAGGCGATCTCGCTCAGCTCTGCCGCTTTCTCGTCCTTGTCGAACACCGGCGCGAGCGCGTCGCCGCTGGCCGGAGCGAGACGGATCTGCGCGGCCTGCTGGCGCGTGATCGGCGCCGAGAAGCGCACGCTCATCGGCCGGATCGGCAGGCAGGGCGCGGACGCGCGCTCGCGCTCGCAGGTGAACTCCGCCGTGAATGCGGCGCGCACGTGGTAGCGAAAGCGCTGCTCGATGCTCGTCAGCACCTGCGGGTTCGCCGCTGCGGCGATGCCTTTGCCCCAGACCAGCCGGGCCTTGGCGTCGTTGGGCATGGGCCGCTCGCAATGGGCGACCAGCGTGCGGGCGGCTTGCGCCTTGTCGACGTGGCGCGCTTTCAGCACCGCGTCGCGAACCGCTCCGGCGACGATCTGCAACGGCAGCCGCTCGCCGATGCCTTCGACTTCGCACCACGCGTTGGCAGCGACGCTCGCTTCGACGGCAGGGCCGTTCAGCAGGATCAGGAAGTGCTGGTCTTCCTCGATCTCGTTGCCGTTGCCCGGCTGGACCGAGACGATCGCCGGGCCGCCCGTCGAAAAGGCGAACTCGGTGCGGCCGGTCAGCGTGCCGGTGCTCGGCTTCCAGTCGGGCCTGGCCTTGACAACGCAGCGCGTGCCCGGCGGCAGCGCGTCGCGAAAGTCGTAGAGCCAGGCGCGGTCGCTCGCCCAGCGGCCGCTGCCTGCCGGCGCCGCGCCCTGGCACGTGACGGCGAACGGATCGGCCAGCCGCGGATCGCCGAACGCCACCACCGCCTCGGAAAACCGCAATGCGACCTGGC
>DAIMIM010000369.1:1932-3636 GCA_036722755.1 Caldimonas sp.
ACGTACCTGCGCGACCTCGCCTTGCGGGCTGGCGCCGACAATGGTCGCAGCGTGCGCGGACGGCGTGGCGGCGACGACCCAGGCCAGGCCCATCGCGGCCATCGCCGCGCGCGCGTTCTTCTTCATGCGGACTCCCCCGACGTGCTCGGGCGAGTCTACGAGCAGGGCGCTCTAGTGCGTCGAGTGCTGATCGGCCTCGATCTGCTTTCTCTGCGCTTCGACCACGCGCAGGCGTGAATCGATCACCGACGCGTCGATGAAATCGATGGCCCCGCCGTTGCGCGCCAGGCGCTGCCCGGCACGCAGCCGATCGGCCGCGCCGGCGAGATCGCCGAGCGCAAACCGCGATTCGGCTTCGGCGCGGAGCGACCGCAGCGGCACGCCCAGGCGCGCCCACGACTGGCCGATCGCGGTCCAGGCGAGCGCGTCGTTCGGATGCACGGCGACCCAGGTCTGCAGCTCGGCGACGTGCGCGTCGAGCGGCGCGCGCTGCGCCGTTGGCGTCTGCGATTCGGCCAGCGCGATCTGGGCGCCGAGCAACACCGTCGGGCGCGAGCCGTCGTTCGCGTAGGGCCGCAGCGTCGCCTCGGCCTTGACCGCATCGCCGCGGTCGAGCAGCGATTGGGCTTGCAGGATGACGATGGCGCGCTCGGCGCGCTCGCTGCTGGCCGGGCTGCCGCGCACCAGCCCGAGCGAGCGGGCGAAGCCGGCGTCGGCGCGGGCCCAGTCGCGCAGCTGGCTCGCCGCCTGCGCGCTCGCGGAAATCGCGAGGAGCTTGTCGGTCACCGAGCCGACGATCTCGACATCCTGGTTCTCCCAGCGGCGCAGCGAATCGACGCGCGGATCTTCGAGGACGCGCGCGCGCGCCTCGGCGATGGTGTGCTCGAGCGGGCTGACGCGCGGCGCACCGGTGGCGATGCCGGCGCGCGCGCGTGCCTCGCCGATGCGCTCGGCCGTCAGCGGGTGGGTGCGCAGGTAGGGGAAGCCGCCGTAGTCGTTCAGACGCATCGACGCGTCCATCTTCTCGAACATCGTGGCCATGCCGCTCGGCTGGAAGCCGGCCGTGGTCATCACCTGGAAGCCGACGCGGTCGGCCTCGCGCTCGACGTCGCGCGAGAAATTGAGCTGGCCCTGCATGATCCCCGCCTGGCTGCCGGTGATCACCGCGTTCGCCGCGTCGGGGCTCCTGCTGCGTGCCGCGGCCAGAAGGCCGAGCACCATCGCGGCGAGGCTGACGAGCGAGCGGCGCGAGTCGCCGGCGATGCTGCGCGCAATGTGGCGCTGCGTGACGTGCGACATCTCGTGGCCGAGCACCGACGCGAGCTCGTCGCGCGTGCCGGTGATGGCGATCAGCCCGAGGTTGACGCCGACGAAGCCGCCGGGCAGCGCGAAGGCGTTGACTTCCGGGTCGCGAACGAGAAACGGCTCCCAGGCGAAGCGCTCGTCGATGTCGAAGGTGATGTTGCCGAGCTTGCGCGAGGCGGCCACCAGCGGGTTCCAGACCGAATCGAGGTATTCGAGCAGGAGCGGATCGTCGATGTAGTCGGGATCGACGCGGATCTCGCGCATGATCTCGTCGCCGAGCTTTTTCTCGGCGCCGACCGTGAACGCGGCGGAATCGGAATCGCCGAGTGCCGGCAGCGCGATCTGCGCGGCGGCCACCGATTGCAGCGCTGGGGTGCAGGCGAGCGCGAGCGCGCAGGC
>DAIMIM010000370.1:0-3620 GCA_036722755.1 Caldimonas sp.
TGCGCGATCTGCAGCATCTTGGCTGCGGCCTGGTAGCTCTGCTGGTACTGGATCAGGCGCGCCGCTTCCTCGTCGAGGTTGACGCCCGACTGATTTGTCGCGGCAGCGGTCGCATCCGTGGCGATCGCATCCGATTGCGTGGCTGCCGTCTTGGCACTCTGCACGCGAACGCCGATCGTCGACAACGCGCTCGCGTAGGCATCGGTGATGTTCTGGCCGGACGCCGCGGTGCCGCCCTTGCCGACGATCAGCGCGTCGCGCAGGCCGAGGAAGGCATTGGCGTTGCCGTTGTCGGCGGCCGGGAATGCGGTCTTCGCGACGGCGATCTGGTCGCCGCTCTTCGGCGCGCCCGTGAGGTTGAGGGCAAAGCCGTTCAGGTTGATCGGCTGGCCGGGCGCGAACGTGCCCGTTCCATTCACGGTCGGCAGCGCGCCGGTCGTGTCGACGAGGCTGTAGCTGTAGCCGCCGTTGTTGTCGGTGAAGCTGATGGTGGCCGTCAGGTTCGGGTTGATCGACGGATCGACGGCGGCGAGCGAGGCGACCTGCGCCGTGCCGGTGTTGGCGACATTCATCGTCGCAGCGACCGGCGAGGCGGCGGCGATTCCTTTCGGATCGGTGAGGGCCAGCGCCATGCCGCGCGTCGCATCCGACACCGGCTGCAGCAGGAAGCTGTCTCGCGACGCCGGAGCCGGCGCCGCGACGTCGATGCGAAAGCCGTCGACGACATCGCCGCTGGCCACTGTCTGCGACGTGCCATCGGAGAGCCGCGTCAGTTTGTACTGGCCCGCGGGCAGCGAAGGATCGGCGCTGAGCTGGTAGTCGCTGGCCTGCAAGGCCGAGCTGTCGATGACCGTGATGCTGACGCTCGAGACCCGTGTTCCCGTGCCGTCGACATACGACGCGACCGGAACGCCGCCCGACATCGCGTTGTTCGACGACGGCAGCACCGCGGTCGCGCCGATCGAGAGCAGGGGCGCACCCGCCGACGGCGGCTGGCCGAGCGTGACGCCGAGCGCCTGCTGCGAGTTCAGGGCGCCGGCGATCGACGACGCGAGCTGGCCGAGCATGGCCCGCGCATCGGGAATGTCGTGGTTCTGGAAACGCAGCAGGCCACCGACCGAGCCGCCGCTGACGAAGCTGTCGGGGAACGCGCGTGTCGTGCTGCCTTCGGTGATCCCGAGCTGCAGCTTCGAGGGATCGTAGGCATCGGGCACGGCCTTCAATACGGTGGCGTTGCTGCCGAGCACGAGCGTCTGCGAGCCGCCAAGATAGACGCTCACAGTGCCGTCGGCCGACGACACCGTCGACACCTGGACCAGCTGCGACAGGTTGTTCAGCGCCGTGTCGCGCGTATCGAGCAGGCTGTTCGGCGCGTTGCCGGAGGATTGCGCAGCGGCGATCTGCGTGTTGAGGGCGGCGATCTGCGTGGTCAGCGAATTGATCGAGGAGACCGAGGTGCGCAACTCGTCGGCGACGCCCGCCTGCTGCGCATCGATCTGGCTCGACGCATTGCTGAAGCCGGTGGCGAGATCGCCGATGCGGGCCAGCGCCGTCTGTCGTGCCGACGCGTCCTGCGGATTGCTGGCGACGTCAACGAAGGCATTCAGCGCCTGCTGCGCCGCATAGCCGAGCCCCGACTGGTCGGTCTGGAAGACATTCTCGAGCTGTTGCAGCTGCGTGCTGCGCGCGTCGTCAGCGGCGGCGATCGCCGTCGAGGTCGAGGCTTCGCGGGTCAGGAAGTCGCTGTGCGCGCGCGTCACCGTCTTGACGTCGACGCCGCTGCCGAAAAAGCCGCTGCCGGTTTGCTGGCTGAACGACGTCTCCAGGTCGGCGGTCTGGCGCGAATAGCCGGGCGTGTTGGCGTTGGCAATGTTGTTGCCGGTGACGGTCAGCTGGGCATAGCTCGCGGCCATGGCGCGCGAGCCGATGTTGAGGAGCGACGAGATGCTCATGGCGATGCCCTGCTCACGCCGCCGCCCTCGTCACGCGCAAGGTCGTGTTGATGACGCGGGTGAGCTTGTCTGCATAGCTCGGGTCGGTCGCGTAGCCGGCGCGCTGCAGACCCTGCGCGAAGTCGGCCGCCGATGCGGCGCTTGCCGTCGACTGCGCCGCCTGCGCAGCGACGCCGGCATAGCGGGGGCTGTCCTTCAGCATCTGCGCGTAGTCGCGAAAGGCCTCGGCATCGGAGGCATAGGCGCGGAATTTCGCGCTCACCTTCTGGGCTTCGCCGGCCACGTATTCGGTGGTCGTGATCTCCGCCACGGCTCCGGTCCAGCCGGCGCCCGCCTTGATGCCGAACAGGTTGTGCGAATCGCTCCCGTCGGCATTCTTGATGGCGTGCTTGCCCCAGCCGGTCTCGTGCGCCGCCTGGCCGATCATGAAGGCGGCCGGGATGCCGCTCTGCGCTTGCGCTGCGAGAGCGGCAGCATGGTGGGAGTCGACGAAGTCGGCCTGCGTCTGCGACAGCGGCGTCGCGGTCGACGCACCGGACGCGGCCGGCGCGGCGCCCGCCGCGGCCGCCGCAGGCTTCGCTGCGACGGTGCCGCCCATCTGCCGCTCGAGCTGCCGCGCGATCGCGTCGGCAAGGCCACCCGGCAGGCCGGTCATCTTGTTGGCGTACTGGGCATCGAGCATCTCGGTGCCGAGCTGCGTGCCGGAGTTGTCGAGCATGCCGGTGCTGGCGGTCGCGTCGCGCATGCTCTTCAGGAGCTGCTGCATGAAGATGGCCTCGAACTGCTTCGCCGTCTCCTTGATCGCCGCCTTCGGATCCTTGGCGGCGGCGCTCTTCAGCGCGTCGAGCGAGAGCGTGTTGGTCGCGCCCGTCGGCACGCCTGAAAGGGGCACGGTCGTCGCCATGCTCAGATCACTTCCAGCTCGGCCGTGAGCGCGCCGGCCGACTTCATCGCCTGCAGGATGGCGAGCAGGTCCTGCGGCGTCGCGCCGAGCGAGTTGAGCGCCTTGACGACATCGGCCAGCTTGGTGCTGGCGGCCATCTGCACCAGCGAGCCGGGCTGCTGGGTGATCGTGATGTCGGACTTCTCGGTGACGGTGGTGGTGCCTGTCTTCGAGAAGGGCTGTGGCTGGCTGACCGTCGGTGTCGTGCTGATGGTGACCGAGAGGCTGCCGTGCGCAACGGCGCAGGCGGCCAGCGTGACCGACTGGTTCATGACGATCGAGCCGGTGCGCGCGTTGATCACGACCCGCGCTGCCGGCACCATCTGCTTGACCTCGAGGTTCTCGATGTCGGCCATGAAGGCGACGCGCGCGTTGGCCGACGCCGGCATCCGCACGCGCACGGCGCGGCCGTCGATCGCATCGGCGGTGCCGCTGCCCATGCGCTCGTTGATGACGCGCACGACCTCGCGGGCGGTGGCGAAGTCGGTGGCGTTGAGGTCGAGCTGGATCGCGTCGCCCTGGTTCATGGGCGTCGCGACGCTGCGCTCGACCGTCGCGCCTTCGGGAATGCGGCCGGAGGCGAGCGTGTTGATCTGCACCTTCGAGCCCGACGCCGAAGCGCCGGCGCCGCCGATGATCAGGTTGCCCTGGGCCATCGCGTAGATCTGGCCGTCGGCGCCTTTGAGGGGCGTCGAGATCAGGGTGCCGCCGCGCAGGCTCTTGGC
>DAIMIM010000371.1:0-3620 GCA_036722755.1 Caldimonas sp.
GCGCCGCCGACGGCGGGAATCGCGTCGGCCGCGCCGGTGTGCCAGTTGGCGAGATCGCCGGCCGCGGAGACCTGGAAGGCGCCGAGCACGCAGACGTCGAGGTGGCCGCCGCGCATCATCGCGAAGCTGTCGGCGTGGTGGAAGAACGAGCCGCCGGGCAGCAGGGTGACCGGCTGCTTGCCGGCGTTGATGAGGTCGAAGTCTTCGGCGCCCGCGGCCGGCGCCGGGCCCATGCCGATGACGCCGTTCTCGCTGTGCAGCACGACCTCGCGGCCGGCCGGCAGGTGGTTGGCGACGAGCGTCGGCAGGCCGATGCCGAGATTGACGACGGCGCCGTCGGCAATGTCGCCCGCGACCAGCGCCGCCATCTGCGCGCGGCTCCATTTGACGGCGTTCATGCCGCGCCTCCGCTGCGTTGGCTGGCGGCCTTCGGCGCGCTGGCGAAGCCGCCTGCAGTCGTCGCGACGCGCGCGATCTTCACGACCCGCTGCACGAATATGCCCGGCGTGACGACCGCTTCCGGATCGAGCGCGCCGAGCTCGACGATTTCGTGCACGGTCGCGATCGTGGTCTTCGCCGCCATCGCCATCACCGGGCCGAAGTTGCGCGCCGTCATGCGATAGGTGAGGTTGCCCCAGCGGTCGCCGCGCTCGGCCTTGATGAAGGCGTAGTCGGCATGGATCGGCGCTTCGAGCACGTACATGCGGCCGCCGATCTCGCGCGTTTCCTTGCCCTTGGCCAGCTCGGTGCCGTAGCCGGTCGGCGTGAAGAAGCCGCCGATGCCGGCGCCGGCGGCGCGGATGCGCTCGGCGAGGTTGCCTTGCGGCACCAGCTCGAGCACGACCTCGCCGCTGCGGTAGAGCGCGTCGAAATGGTGGCTGTCGACCTGGCGCGGGAACGAGCAGATGATCTTGCGAACCCGCCCCGCGGCCAGCAGCGCCGCCAGGCCGCTCTCGCCGTTGCCGGCGTTGTTGTTGACGATGGTCAGGTCGCGCGCGCCCTGCGCGAGCAGCGCATCGGTCAGCTCGTTCGGCAGGCCGGCGGTTCCGAAGCCGCCGATCATCACCGTCGCGCCATCTGGCACATCGGCGACGGCGGCCTCGACGCTCGCGACTTCCTTGTCGATCATCGCTTCATGCTACACGCCGCGAGACGCGGCGCGCCCAGCGGCGCTGCGACGAAAGAAAGGCGCCGCAACGAAAGAAAGCGCCCGAAGGCGCTTTCCGTTTCTCGTCGTCGCGACAGCGGCCGAGGCCGCCGCCGTGGCGCGAGGCCGACGCTCAGCGGGCGCTGCCGCGGCGGATCAGGTTGACGATGGCCAGCAGGATCACCGCGCCGAGCAGCGACAGGCCGAGGCCGGCGATGCTGAAGTCGTTCGAGTTGATCGTGCCCGCTCCGAACATGGGCGAAAGAAACCAGCCGCCGAGCATGGCGCCGACGATGCCGACGACGACGTTGATGATCATGCCCTGTTGCGCGTCGGTGCGCATGATCATGCTTGCAACCCAGCCGATGAGACCGCCGACGACGAGCCAGATGATGAAGTTCATGTTGGAATCCTTTGAGACGACAAGTTGGAGACCCGTCGTCTGGCGGGCGTGCCTGCTGACGACTGAGCGGATTATTCCGGCAGGATGCGCCGCTTCTGCGGGCGTCGGGCGCAAAACGACGTCGGCGCTTTCCTACGGTGCGCGATGCCCCGCACCGGGCAGGGCGCTCAGGCCGCGCCGATCGCCAGCGCGCCCTGGTAGGCGCCGAGCAGCACGGCGCTGATCGCGACGTGCGCAGCGACGTGGCGCGGCCCATGGTCCAGGCGCAGGCCGAGCCGCGTGCCGATCGCCGCCCAGGCGATGACGATGAGCAGCGCGCCGGCATCGCCGCGATCGAGCGGATGGCCGCTCGCCTTGGCCAGGCCGGCAACGGCGATCCACGCGCCGAGCGCCATGATCGCCGCGGCCGTGATCTCGCCGAACGAGGGCTTGCGCAGGACGATGCCGAGGAGCTTCATGGTGTCGCGATCGATGCGTGGAAGGAGCATCGAGGCTACTGAAGCCGCGCTGCTGCGAAGCCGGAAACAGGGCGGCGGAAGCGGCGCATTTCCAGTTCGGCGGCAGCGCGGCTTCATGCTCCCTTCACCGACAAGGCGTGGCCCGCCGGCTGCCTTCGCACCGCCTTCGAATGCTCCGTTCATCGTCGTGGCTCCTCACTTGCCCGGAGCCTCGCATGCCTGCATCGCCACCTTCCTTGCCTCGCCTCCCCTTGCTGTTCAAGGCCCTCGCGCTCGGCCTTGTCCTGGTCGCTTTGACGGTCGCGCTCGACGCCGTGAGCGGCATCGTCGCCGAGCGGCAAGGGCGCCTGCGCGAGGCGGAAGCGAGCGTCGCCGCCAGCCTCGCCTCCGGCCAGACACTGCTCGGCCCGATGCTGCAGCGCGACTGCGTCGAGAGCTGGGACGAGACGCAAGGCGAAGGCAAGGATCGCAAGACCGTGACCGAGCGGCGCACGCAAAAGATCGCCATCGCCCCGGCCACGCTGAAGATCGACGCCAAGGCGCAGATCGAGCCGCGCTACCGCGGCATCTTCAAGGTCAATGGGTACGTGCTGAAGGCAGCTCTGGCCGCGACCTGGCGCGACGGCACGGCGCTCGTGCCGCAGCGCGAGCACGCCGGCTCGCGCATGCAGTGCGACGCGCCGACCGTCTTCGTCGCGCTCGGCGATTCGCGCGGCGTGCGCAGTGCCGCCGTGCGCATCGACGGCGCCGAGGCGAGCGTTCTGCCCGGCACCGTGCATGCGGCGCATCCGCGCGGCTTCCATGTCGAGGTCGCCGAGGGCTACGCCGGCGCGACGCGGCCGCTCGACGTGCGCGTGGCGATCGAGCTCGTCGGCACCGGCGATCTCGCCTTCGCGCCGGTCGCCGAAAGCACGCGCGTCGAGCTTGCCTCGGACTGGCCGCATCCCTCGTTCGGCGGCCGCTTCCTGCCGGTCGAGCGCAGCGTCGGCGCCGACGGCTTTCAGGCCCGCTGGCAGCTCACCGCGCTGGCGACGAGCGCGCCGCAGGCCGCCGTCGACGGCGCGCCGGCCTGTCCCTTCGGCGAGACCACGCCGGACGCATCGGGCCGCGAGCACACGCGCTGCGTCGAGACCTTCGGCGTCGCCTTCATCGACCCGGTGAGCATCTACACGCTCGCCGACCGCGCCACCAAGTACGGGCTGCTCTTCATCGCGCTCACCTTCGTCGGCGTCGCCGCGGTCGAGGTGATGCGACGGATCCGCGTCCATCCGATGCAGTACCTGCTGGTCGGCTGCGCGCTCGCCGTCTTCTTCCTGCTGCTCGTCAGCCTGAGCGAGCACCTGTCGTTCGCCTGGGCCTATCTCGCGGCGAGTGGAGCCTGCACTGCGCTGCTCGCGTTCTACGCAGCGCACGTGCTGCGCGGCGTGCGCGCCGGGCTCGCGTTCGGCGCCGCCATCGCCGCGCTGTACGGCGTGCTCTACGTGTTGCTGCAGCTCGAGCAGACGGCGCTGCTGCTCGGCTCGGTGCTGCTCTTCGCGGTGCTCGCCGCGGTCATGGTCGCGACCCGACGGATCGACTGGTACGCGCTGCTGGCGCGCTTGCGCGACGCGGC
>DAIMIM010000372.1:0-3619 GCA_036722755.1 Caldimonas sp.
GTCGACGTCGAGCTCTGGTACCTGCCGGTGACGCGCCCCTACAACCCCGACGGCAAGCGCATGGCCGAGCTGATCCAGGCCGACTGGGAAAAGGTCGGCGTGCATGCCAAGCTCGTCACCTTCGAGTGGGGCGAGTACCGAAAGCGCAGCAAGGTCGGCGAGCAGCAGTCGATCATGTACGGCTGGTCGGGCGATAACGGCGACCCGGACAACTTCTTCACGCCGCTGCTCGGCTGCGCCGCGGTGAAGGGCGGCGGCAACGTCGCGCGCTGGTGCAACAAGGACTTCGAGAGCCTGATCCAGATGGGCAAGCTGGCGACGCGGCAGACCGATCGCGCAGGCTTCTACGCCAAGGCGCAGGTGATCGCCCACGAGGAGGCGCCGTGGGTGACGATCGCCCACTCGGTCCGCTTCGATCCGGTGCGCAAGGAAGTGACGGGCTACAAGATGGACGCGACCTCCCACCACTACTTCAACAAGGTGGACATGACCGGACAGTGAGCCGCGGCCAGTGACGACCCGCCGCCAATGACCGATCCCGCGCCAGCGCCGGCATGTTGTCCTTCGTCCTCAAGCGGCTCGCCCTCGTCGTTCCGACGTTTCTCGGCATCACCCTCCTCGTCTTCTCGCTGATCCGCCTGATCCCGGGCGATCCGGTCGAGGCGCTCTCGGGCGAGCGCGGCATGACCGAGGAGCGCTACCACCGGCTGATCCACGAGTTCGGGCTCGACCGGCCGCTGCCGGTGCAGTACGGCGAGTACGTCTGGAAGGCGCTGCACGGCGACCTCGGCATCTCGGCGATCACGCACGAGCCGGTCTTTTCGGAATTCATGGACCGCTTCCCGGCGACGGTCGAGCTCTCGGCCGTCGCCATGCTGTTCGCGCTCACGATCGGCATTCCTGCCGGCATCGTCGCGGCGGTGAAACGCAACACCGTCTGGGACTACTCGGTGATGGGCGCCTCGCTCACCGGCTATTCGATGCCGATCTTCTGGTGGGGCCTGCTGCTGATCCTCACCTTCTCGGTCGGCCTCGGCTGGACGCCGGTCTCGGGGCGCCTGGCGATCCAGTACGACATCCCGCAGGTCACCGGCTTCATGCTGATCGACTCGATCCTCTCCGGCGACAAGGGCGCGTTTCGCAGCGCGCTCTCGCACCTGATCCTGCCGGCGATCGCGCTCGGCACGATCCCGCTGGCGGTGATCGCGCGCATGACGCGCTCGTCGATGCTCGAGGTGCTGCGCGAGGACTACGTGCGCACGGCGCGCGCCAAAGGCGCCGGGCGCATCCGCGTCGTCGCCGTCCACGCGCTGCGCAACGCCCTGATCCCGGTGGTGACGACGATCGGCCTGCAAGTGGGCACGCTGCTGGCGGGCGCGATCCTCACCGAGACGATCTTCGCCTGGCCGGGCATCGGCAAG
The DNA here is from genome assembly GCA_036722755.1 of Caldimonas sp. GTDB lineage: Bacteria > Pseudomonadota > Gammaproteobacteria > Burkholderiales > Burkholderiaceae_C > Schlegelella_A. The sequence continues at coordinate 1,422 of DAIMIM010000372.1, forward strand.
TGGCTCGTCGAAGCGATCCACCGGCGCGACTACGCGGCGGTGCAAGGCGGCATCCTCTGCACGGCGACGATCATCATCGGCGTCAACCTGATCGTCGACGTGCTGTACGGCGTCATCAACCCGCGCATCCGGCACGCATGACGACGACTTCCGCCGCGCTCGCATCGCACGCCCCACCCTCGCCGGCGCGCGAGCTGTGGGACGACTTCAAGCGCAACCGCGGCGCGGTCATCGGCCTGGGCGTGCTCGTCGTCCTCGCGTTCCTGGCGGTCTTCGCCAACGTCGTCTCGCCCTACGATCCGAGCGAGCAATTTCGCGACGCGACCTTGCGGCCGCCGTCGCTGACGCCGATCGGCGGCCACGTCTTCCTGCTCGGCACCGACCCGGTCGGCCGCGACGTGCTGTCGCGGCTGATCCACGGCACGCGGCTGTCGCTCGTCATCGGCCTCGTCTCGGTCGGCCTCTCGCTCTCGCTCGGCGTGCCGCTCGGCCTGGTTGCCGGCTTCTACCGCGGCAAGCTCCCCGAAACGATCGTCATGCGATGGATGGACGTGATGCTGGCGCTGCCGAGCCTGCTGCTCGCGGTCGCCGTCGTCGCCGTGCTCGGGCCCGGCCTGGCCAACGCGATGTATGCGATCGCCATCGTCATGCTGCCGCACTTCGTGCGCCTGACCCGCGGCGCCGTGCTCGGCGAGCTGGCCAAGGACTACGTTGCCGCCTCGCGGCTGGCCGGCGCCGGCACGGTGCGCCTGATGTTCGACACGGTGCTGCCCAACTGCGCCGCGCCGCTCATCGTCCAGGCGACGCTCGGCTTCTCGTCGGCGATCCTCGATGCCGCCGCGCTCGGCTTTCTCGGCCTCGGCGCGCAGCCGCCGACGCCCGAGTGGGGCTCGATGCTGGCGAGCGCGCTCGAGTTCATCCAGAGCGCCTGGTGGGTGGTGACGCTGCCGGTGCTGGCCATCCTCGTCACCGTGCTCGCCTTCAACCTCACCGGCGACGGCCTGCGCGACGCGCTCGATCCGAAGCTGAAGACATGAGCGCGGCGCCAGGCTCGGCTCCGCTGCTCGAGGTGGCTGGGCTCCATGTCGAGTTCGGTGCGGCCGGCGCGACCTTGCATGCCGCGTCGGACGTGAGCTTCTCGGTCGATGCCGGCGAGGTCGTCGGCATCGTCGGCGAATCGGGCTCCGGCAAGAGCGTCACGGCACTCGCGATCCTCGGCCTGATCGATGCGCCGGGCCGGGTGCGCGCCGAGCGCCTGGCCTTCGCCGGCCACGACCTGCAGACGATGAGCGAGCGCGATCGACGCGCGCTCTCGGGCGGCGAGATCGCGATGATCTTCCAGGACCCGATGACCAGCCTCAACCCGTCGTTCACGGTCGCCTTTCAGCTGATGGAGACGATCGCGCTGCACGAAGGCGGCTCGCGCAAGGCGCGCCGCGCGCGCGCGCTGCAGCTGCTGAAGGACGTCGAGATTCCCGATCCCGAACGCCGTCTCGATGCCTTTCCTCACCAGTTGTCGGGAGGGATGAGCCAGCGCGTGATGGTCGCGATGGCGATCGCCTGCAATCCGCGCCTGCTCATCGCCGACGAGCCGACGACCGCACTCGACGTCACGGTGCAGGCGCAGATGCTGGCGCTGCTCTTGCGGCTGCAGCGCGAGCGCGGCATGGCGCTGGTGCTCATCACGCACGACCTCGGCGTCGTTGCCGAAGTCGCGCAACGCGTGCTCGTGATGTACGCCGGCCAGATCGTCGAGACCGCTGCCGCCTCCGATCTCTTCGCACAGCCGCGCCATCCCTACACCGAAGCGCTGCTGGCGTCGCTGCCCGAACGCAACGCCGGTCGGCGCCGGCTGGCGTCGCTGGCCGGCATCGTCCCCGGCGTCTTCGATCGGCCTGCCGGCTGCCTGCTGTCGCCGCGCTGCCCGTACGTGCAGCCGCGCTGTCGCGCCGAGCGGCCCGCGCTGTTCGAAGTGGGCACGAGTCGGGCTCGCTGCTTCTTTCCTCTCGGCGCGGAGCCGCGGCCATGACGTCTCGTTCGCCTTCGCACGTCGCGGCAGGCGATGCCGGGCCGCGCGTCGCGGCATGCCGCACGGCACCGTGCGGCTCGCGGCAGGCGGTGCCCGTCGGGGGCGCAGGACTGTGGCGGTCGACGCTGCGCGCCGACTCCGCTGCGATGCTCGGTCTGCGGTCGCGTCG
>DAIMIM010000373.1:0-3603 GCA_036722755.1 Caldimonas sp.
GGTCGCTGTGTGGAGTGAAGTAAAGGAGGAGGGCCGGGCGCAGCCCGGCCCGGGGGACATGAACGCAACACAGCGACCCGCCGCAGCGCTCGCATCCCGATCGTCGAGATTCAGCTTCCCCGACAAATCATCCGAAGACTCGTACGAGCCCTTGCTCGATCTTCGATTCGATGCGTTTCGCTGCGATTCCTGATCACCCGCGTCGCGCGCGTGCCAGGAAGTGACGCACCAAGGGCGCGGTCAGCATCAGGCACGCCGAGGCGGCCAGCGCCATCGGCAGCATCGAGCCGGTGACATGCATGCCCCAGGCGCCGAGCAGGACGCTGGCCTGGCCGGCCGCATAGAGCTTGAGCGGGCGATGAATGGCGGCGGGACGTGGCATCGGCGGCTCCAAGGGCAGGAACCAGTGTGCGTCACGCGACAGCGCCCCGCACGGGCCGCGATGCAGGTTCCGTGCGCATTTCGCGCAAGCGCCTCGCACGCGGATCGGACGTGGCCTACGCGGGACGGGACCGACGCGCTGCGCTAAGTGCGGCCCCAGCTTGCCCAATAACCGGCGGTGCCGGCCACGGCAGTGGCGACGCAGCCCCAGGTCCAGTCGATCAGGCTGAGCGAGACCGGCCAGCCGCGCACGACCGACAGGTTGGTGAGGTTGTAGGCGCCGTAGGCGGCCAGCCCCAGCACGGCCGAGCGGCCCATCGCCTCGCCCCAGCCGGCCGGCGCGCTGAACAGGCCGAGGTAGACGACAGCGAGCGGATACAGCAGGTAGAACAGCACCGCCGGGACGATGCGGACTGAGTCGGCCATCAGGCTGCCCATCTCGCGCTTGTAGAGATCCTTGGCGACGAGCCCGAGCCAGATCGCATCGAGCATGGCGACCGCGATCAGCACCGCGCCATAGGCGACGGCAAATTGGGCGGCCGTCATGCGCGAGGCCGTCACCGCTACTTCCGGACGTTGTCGAGCGAGGTCGGCGCCTTGAAGCCGAGCTCCTCGGCACGCGCTTCGTACGGCGCCGCGAGCGCCGGCTGATCGGCCTTGCGGTAGTGCAGGGCCAGCTCGTAGCTCGCCGGGCCGCTCCCGAGCGCCGACGCGAACTGCAGCCAGCCGACATAGCGGTTGATGTCGGCCGACGTGCCTGCCTCGCCTTCGCGGTATGCCTTGGCGATGCGCAGCGCGGCGTCCTTGTCGGCGAGCGCGGCCTTGCGCACATCGTCGACGATCGCGGGCGAGAGGCCGGCGGTCTGGAAGTCGCTGCGGTACAGGCGGACGTTGCGATCGAGCGCACGGACCGAAAGGCGCGCACGATCGAGCGTGACACGCGCGACTGCGGCCGACGCTCCCTGCGGAAAATTCACGACGTAGCGATCGGCGGCCCGAGCGATATCGGCGGGCCAGCACGCATCGAGGAGCTCCTGGCGCAACGCCGCTTCGCTCGGCGACGCTGGCGCTGCCGGTGCGCCCAGCGAAACAAGCAGAACGCCCCAGCCGATCAGGCCGGTTGCGACGCGTCGGCGATGCAAGGTCAACGTGACGTGCTCAGGGCTTGGGCTTCGACTGGTTCCAGTCCTTGACCGCGGCCAGCGTCTTCTCGACGTGCCGGCTCGGGTTCAGGCTCTGGTAGTCGTAGATCACCTTGCCGTTGGGCGCGATGACGTACGAGATTCGGTTCGCATAGTCTGGGCGCGTCATCATGATCGCGTCGTAGGACTTCATGATGCTTTGCGAGTTGTCGGAAGCGACTGGAAACTTGCCCTGGCAGGCCTGCACCGAGAACTTGCCCAGCGTGTCGATGTCGTCGTTCGAGACGCCGATGACGGTCGCGCCCATCGCCTCGAACTTCGGGATCGACTCGGCGAACTCGTGCGCCTCGATCGAGCAGCCGACCGAAAACGCGGCCGGAAAGAAATAGAGGACAACCGGCCCTTTGGCCAGGGAATCGGCCAGCGAGAACTTGAACACCTTGCCGGCGAGCGCGGCCTGGGCTGTAAAGTTCGGCGCTGCATCTCCGACATCCAATGCTGCGTAGGACGATGTCGTGCACGAGAGAAGCAACAACCACATGAACGCTGGGATTTTCTTCATGGCGGACTCCGGTCTGGCGCGCTCTTCATCTTACGAGAAACGACAAGGCGACGGGCAATACGGTACGGCGGCTGGTCCGGATGCGCAGGCCACGCCTGCCCGGACGCGCACCCGGCTGGGCCGCATCGTCGCCGTGGCGCTGGCCGCTGCCGTCGTTGGCCTGGCCGGTTGCGGCACGCTGCCCACCAACGTCGGCAAGTCCGACACCGTCGCCCTGCCGCTCAATCCGGAGAGCCCGCTGGTCAAGATCGCGCGCGCCTCGTCGCCGGGCGAAGACCAGACCGGCGTGCGGCTCATGCCGCTCGGCGCCTTCTCGCTCGACACCCGCATCCAGCTCGCGCAACGCGCGACCACGTCGCTCGACGTCCAGTACTACCAGTTCGAGAACGACAACACTGGGCGGCTCCTGATGGGCGCGCTGCGCGACGCTGCCGTGCGCGGCGTTCGCGTGCGCCTGCTGGTCGACGACCTCTACACCACCCACACCGATTCGCTGCTGCGCGGTCTGGCCGCCTTCCCCAACTTCGAGGTCCGCCTCTTCAACCCGTTCTGCTGTGCCCGCTCGAGCGGCGTCGCCGGCCGCTATGCCGCGTCGATCCTCGATTTCGGCCGGCTCAACCACCGCATGCACAACAAGCTCTTCATCGCCGACGGCGTGATGGCGGTGGCGGGCGGCCGCAACATCGCCGACGAATACTTCCTGCGCAGCGCCGAATCGAACTTCGTCGACATGGACGCCTTCGTCATGGGCGCGGTCGTCACCGACATGTCGGGCATCTTCGATCGCTACTGGAACAGCGAGGTCGTCTTTCCGATCGAGGCGGTCGGCGATCCGATTGTCGATCGCGTCGCCAACCAGAAGGCCTTCGATGCGACGCTGGCGTCGCTGCCGCCGTCGCTGCCGGCCGATCCGCCGGCCACCGACGTGCTCGGCTACGGGCCGATCAGCGAAGACCTCGACGCCGGCCAGGTCGGCCTGCAGTGGGGCAAGGCGCGCGCCTTCGCCGACCCGCCGGAAAAACTCCTCTCCAAGACGCCGAAGATCGCCTTCGAGACGAGCGTCACCAACAACGTGATGATGCAGGTCTGGCAGGCCAAGAGCGATCTGGTCCTGACGTCGCCCTACATGATTCCCGGCGACATGGGCATCGCCTCGATCCGCGGCCTCGAGAAGGAACACGTCAAGGTGACGGTGATCACGAACTCGCTGGCCGCCACCGACGAGCCGCTGGTGCACAACGGCTATGCCCGCTATCGGCCGGCCATGCTCGAGGCCGGCGTCGACCTGTACGAGCTGAGCCCGACGCGCACCCAGACGACCAAGCGGCTCGGCATGTTCGGCACCTCGCTCGGCCGCCTGCACGCGAAGACGGCGGTGATCGACAAGCACCTCATCTTCATCGGCTCGATGAATCTCGACCCGCGCTCGGCCAGCACCAACACCGAGTTCGGCATGTTCATCGACAGCCCGGCGCTGGCCAAGGAGCTGCTGCGCGTCATCAACATCAGCAAGCTCGA
>DAIMIM010000374.1:0-3600 GCA_036722755.1 Caldimonas sp.
AGGCGCGCGAGAGGCGGCGCATGCGCTCGCTCGGGGTGACGATGTCGGTCAGGCGGATGCCGAACTTCTCGTTGACGACGACGACCTCGCCCTGCGCGATCAGGTAGCCGTTGACGAGCACGTCCATCGGCTCGCCGGCCATCGCTTCGAGCTCGACCACCGAGCCTTGCGCGAGCTGCAGGATGTTCTTGATCGGAATCCGCGTCCGGCCGAGCTCGACGGTGAGCTGGACCGGGATGTCGAGGATCATGTTGATGTCGTTGCCGGCGGTGGTCTGGCCGGTCGGCGCGAAGTTGGTGAACGACGCCGGGCTCACCTGCTCGACCGGGTCGCGCAGCTCCGAGGCCTGGGCGTTGCGACCATCGGCGGTGGCGGCGGCCCACTCGGCGGCAATGGCCTCGTCGCTGCGGGGCGTTTCCGCGGGGTTGGTGTCAGATGCCATGGGATTCTCCGATCCAGCTCGCTTGCGAGCAGTGCAACAGTTGATCGACCTTGAGCGCGTAGCGGCCGTTCGAGGTTCCGTAGTGACAGTCGAGCACCGGCACGCCGGCGACCGTCGCCTGGATGCCGCGCGGCATGTCGAGCTCGATGAAATCGCCGGGCGCGAGCGCGAGCAGCTGCTCGATGGTCGTCGGCGCGTGCGCCAGCTCGGCGACGATCTCCAGCTCGGCTTCCTGGATCTGGCCCTTCATGATCGCCAGCCACCGGTCGTCGCCATGGCTGCTGTCGCCTTGCGCCGATGAATGGATCACGCTCCGGATCGGCTCGAGCGCGGCGTAGGGCAGGCAGAGGCTGACGACGCCGTTCATGTCGCCGATCTCCATCGAGAACGCCGTCGTCACGACCAGCTCGCTCGGCGAGGCGATGGTCGCGAACTGCGGCAGCATCTCCGAGCGCTGCCAGGCCAGCTCGAGTGGATAGATGCCGGCCCAGGCGCGCCCGTACTCGCGGGTCACGACGTCGACGAGGCGGCGGATGACGCGCTGTTCGGTGGCCGAGAAGTCGCGGCCTTCGATGCGCGTGCGGAACTTGCCGCTGCCGCCGAACAGCGCATCGACGGCGGCGAAGACGAGGGCCGGATCGCAGACGACCAGGCCGCTGCCGCGCAGCGGCAGGAGCGAGACGATGTTGAGGTTGGCGGGAACGGCGATGTCGCGCAGGAAGGCGCTGTACTTCTGCACCTTGATGTCGCCGACGGAGATTTCCGCGCTCTTGTGCAGCACCTCGAACAGGCCGGTGCGCAGGTGGCGCGCGAAGCGCTCGTTGACGATCTCGAGATTCGGCATCCGGCCGCCGACCATCCGGTCCTGCGCGGCGAGGTCGTAGCTGCGAACGCCGTCGGCGGGCGTCGTCTCGGGCTCGAGGACGTCGCTTTCGTCGGCGATGCCCTGCAGCAGCGCGTCGACTTCGTCCTGGGTGAGGATCTGCTCGATCATGGCCGGCTACTGGATGATGAAGCTCGAGAAATTCACGTGCTGGATCGGGTTCGTGACCGTGTCCCTGCGCCTGGCCTTCTTCGGGGCCGAAGCCGATTCGAGATGCGTCGCCGCCTTCGCCGCGCCGCTGGCCCCGCTGGCGATGCTCGCAATGCTGGCGATGCTGGCGACGCCGCTCGCAGCGCTGGCGCCGGGCTCCGGCGCCGCCTTCATCGGCGCCGCCGTCACCGGCACCGGGGCCGCGATCTCGATGCCCATGGGCCGGACCGCTTCACGCATGATCTCGTCGGCCAGCTGCTCCTTGCCCATCGGCTCGAGCAGCTCGCGCGAGGTCTTTCGCGTGATCACCATCAGGATGGCGTTGCGCACGGCGGGCATGTAGGTCTTCATCTGCTCGGCGAAGGCCGGGCTCTGCACTTCGAGCGTGATGCCGATCTGTGCGTAGCGGTCGCTCTCGCGGTCGGCGAGGTTGATGATGAACGGGTCGAGCGGCAGGTAGGTGGGTGGGTTGTGGCTGTCGTGCGCGTCGGCGGCGGCCAGGCTCTCGGCCGCACCGGCGCCGTCGCCGCCATCTGCGGCGAGCGCTTCGGCAGCCGCACGCGCTGCCTTGTGCCTGAGATAGAAGACGCCGCCGCCGGCCAGCAGCACGATCAGCAACGCCGCGATGACGATGACGAGGAGCTTCTTCTTTCCTCTCTTGAGAGGAACGTCGCTACCAGCGGCAGGGTCGGCGAGCACGGCGGACATCGATGGTTCTCCTCGGGGATCCACGCCCGCGGCCGAGTCGGCAGCCGGGCGGATTTCTAGAGGAAATTATCGAAAGGGGCGGCGGCGTCGAAGCGGCGATAAGCCGTGCTTTTGCGGTGCAGACCGGGACGCGGGAATAATCGGCGGGCGGTCTGGATAAGGAACGCCTGGGAGGGTCTGGTGTCCGGATCTGCGCGTTTCTCACAGCTGGTCTTGCCGCATCTCGATGCCGGGTACAACCTCGCGCGCTGGCTGCTGCGCGACGCGCACGATGCGCACGACGCGACCCAGGACGCCTGCATGCGCGCCTTGCGCTCGATCGACAACGTTCGCGGCGGCGAGGCACGCCGGTGGTTCCTGACGATCGTCCGCCATGCCTGCTACGACTGGATGAACCGCAATCCGCGCCCCGGCCCCGAGCCGGAGTTCGACAGCGTCGCCGATCCGGCCGCCGATCCCCTGCAGCAGGCCATCGATCGCCGCGAGTCGAGCGCGCTCGCTGCCGCGATTGCGGCGTTGCCCCTGCCGTACCGCGAAGTGATCATCCTGCGCGAGATCGAATCGATGACTTATCTCGAGATCGCCGACGTGGCCGGTATCCCGATCGGCACCGTGATGTCGCGCCTGGCCCGGGCCCGCCGCCTGCTTCGGCGTTCGCCGCTGCTCGAGGCCGTCGGCGCGACGCGACTGGGCAACGAGCCATGAACTGCGGCGAGGCAGAGACACTGATCGCCACCCGGCTCGACGGCGAGCTCGATCCGGTGCGCTCGCGCGCCCTCGATGCGCATCTGGCAGCCTGCACGTCGTGCACGGCCGAGCTGGCATCGCTCACCGATCTCGTGGCGCGCGTCGCCGCGGCGGCGCCCTATCACCGTGCGCCTGCGCAGCTGCGACTCGACGTCGACCGCATGCTGGCCGATGGCGCGCATGCGCGGCAGGGCACCGGCGCGTGGTTCGGCGCCATGCAGGGCCGGCGCGCATTCACCGGCGGCGCGCTCGCTGGCGCGGCGACGCTGGCGGTCGGCTGGCTCGGTGTCACCGGCTGGCTCGCGCACCGCGAGGACGGCGACCTCGCGCGCACGCTCGTCGAGGCCCACGTGCGCGCTACGCTCGGCGATCACCTCGTCGCGGTCGTGTCGTCCGACCAGCACACCGTCAAGCCATGGCTCTCGGCCCGTCTCGACTATTCGCCGCCCATCGACGAGTCGCCGATCGAGGGCGTGACATTGGTGGGCGCGAGGATCGAGGCGATCGGCGGGCAGCGGGTCGCGACGCTCGTGTATCGCTACCGCGCGCACGCCATCGACGTCTTCGTGCGCCCGACCGGAAGCGTCGCCACGAGCGATGCGGCGCAGACGATCCGCGGCTTCAACATTGCCGAGGCGAGCGGCGCAGGCATGGAATGGCGCGCCGTGTC
>DAIMIM010000375.1:0-3595 GCA_036722755.1 Caldimonas sp.
AGGTCGGCCTGCAGCGAGACGCGAAACGTTCTCGGCGCGAGCGGGAACAAGTAGGCGTGGCTGTACTGGTAGGGCGATTCGCGCCAGGCGCGCCGATCGAGCACGTTGTCGATGCCGGCGCGCCATGTCCAGGCCACGCCGCCGATGCGTCGCTCGAGCCGGCCGCCGAGGTCGAAGCGCGTGACCGATGGAATGCGGATGCTGTTGTCGGGCAGCACGTCGCGGGCGCTGTCGTAGGTGGCGCCGGCTTGCACGGCGAGGCCCGGCACCGCGGCCACGGTGTAGCCGGCGAGGAGTCGGCCGCTCAGCGCGGGCACATTGGTCGGCCGCTTGCCGTCGAGCGTGGGGTCTTGCAGGCCCTCGTTGCGTGCATGCAGCCATTGCGCGCCAGCCCGCACGCTCCACGGGCCGCCCGTCCACGCGCCGCTCGCCTCCAGGCCGCGGTGCCGCTCGGTGCCCACCAGGCCACGCGTGCAATCGCCGCCGTCGGGTGAGTCGCAGGGGCCGATGTCGTCGAAGCGCGGCCGCGCGATGTCGAACGCCGCCACGGTCCACTCCATGCGCTCGCTGCTGCCCTTGATGCCGATCTCGGTCTGCCGGCTCTGCGCCGAAGGCACGGGCTGGTTCCGGTTGATGTAGCGGGGCAGGTCGGGCGCGATCTCCGATTCGACACCGCGGCCCCAGCTCGCATAGACGATCTGCCCCGGCGCGAAGGCCTGGCTGAGCGCGGCGAACGGCGATGTGAACGATTGGCGGTCGAGCTGCGTGTGCCTGGCGCCGAGCCAGAGCGTGGTGGCCTTGGTGAGCGCGATCGCATCGTTGGCGTAGAGCTCGGTCGAGCGCTGGTCGAACTCGCTGGCGGTGCCGGGCGCGGGCGTCGGGTCGGGCGGCGTCACGGCCGTGCCGTCGACGTTGCCGGTGCCGACGAGGTTGTCCACCTGGTCCGGAAAGCGGTTGCGGATCACCGAGCGCAGCACGCCGGCCACCAGCGCGTGCGTGATCGGGCCGGTCGCGAGCTTGCCGTGCAGCGACAGGTCGAGCGCGTCGGTGCGGCGGTGCTCGCCGTCGCTGCGGAAGTCGTAGAGATCGAAGCTGCCGTTGGCGCAGTAGCGGTCGGGCAGGTACGGGCCGTCGGGGTTGGTGGCGCCGCAACCGAACGGAAAGGCGACGCGGTCGTCGGTGCGCAGCTCCTGCGAGCCGCCATGCGCGACGATGCTCCAGTCGGCGCCGAGCTTCTGCGTCACGCGCAGCGACGCGGTCGTCGCATCGAACACAACGGGCAGCGACCACGGCTGGTTGTTGAGGTTGATGCGCGGGTTCGCCACCGCGGGGACGCTGTTGCCGAGCAGGCTGAAGGCCGGCACGCTGGGCTGCGAGCGGTGGCTCTGCTCGATCTCGGCCTCGATGAGCGTCGAGCCGCCGAACCGCCAGTCGCCGGCGAGCGCGAAGAGGTTGCGGTTGCCTTCGGCGTCATGCTGGATCGGGTCGATGTGCTCGGCCGCGGCGTTCAGGCGCAGGCCGAAGGCGTTGCTTTCGCCGAAGCGGCGGCTGATGTCGATGCTGCCGAGCACGCTGCCGCGCTCGCGGTACTGCACGAATGCCGAGCTCAGCGGCTGCTCGAGCGGGCGCTTGACGATCAGGTCGACCAGGCCGCCCGGCGCGCTGGTGCCGGCCTGCATGCCGCTCAGGCCCTTCAGCACATCGACGCGCGACTTGTTGTCGAGCGGGATCGAGGTCTCGGCGTTGATCGGCAGCCCGTCGCGCCGGAAGTTGAAGCGGTTGTCGATGGTGTAGCCGCGCACGGTGAGGTAGTCGATGTAGCCCTCGGTGTCGTACGACTCGGCCACCGAAGGATCGAAGCGCACGAGGTCGGCGATGCGCGTCGAGCCGGCGTCGCGCAGCTGCGCCTGATCGACCACGGTGGCCTGCAGCGGCGCACGCGAGAGGGGGGTGTCGTCCCAGCCGGCGATGCTGGCGGTGGGCGGCGATTTGCCGGTGACGACGACGGGGTCGAGCGTCGTCGACTGCGCGTGGGCCGCGCCTGCGGTCAGCGCGAGTGCGAGTGCGGAAGCGAGTGCGTTGATCGATGTGGAATGAGCCATCGTGTGCGATGGCAGAGCTCTGGGCCGATGGCCGGCCGCGGCGGCCGATTCAGCTTGCTTCCCTGCGCGAGGATTACCTCAATCAGGTTCAAAGGGACTTTCTCAGTCGAACCTCGGCGAGCCGATGTCCAACACCCCTAGCGAATGCGCGCCGGCCATGGGCCGGTGCGCGAGCGGATTATGCAAGCTTTCCGCTAGCTCTTCGAAGCCCCTTCCGGCGAGACGCCGAGCAGCCGGTGCAGCTTCGGGCTTGTCGTCGTGTAGAGCAGCGGCTCGGCGCGGTCGGGCCGCACGCGGTCGGCGATGGCGTAGGCGGCGAGCGTCGCCTCGTGGAAGCCCGAGACGATCAGCTTGCGCTTGCCCGGGTAGAGATTGATGTCGCCGACGGCGAAGATGCCGCGCGTCGAGGTCTCGAAGCGATGCGTGTCGACGACCACCTGTTTTCTGTCGAGCGCGATGCCCCAATCGGCGATCGGCCCGAGCTTCGGGCTCCAGCCGAGGCGCACCCAGAGCAGGTCGAGCGGGAGCGTTTGTGCGGAGCCGTCGTTGCAGTCGACGACGAGGCCGGTGAGGCGTTCGGCATGCTCGGTGAATGCGCTGGCTTGGCCGGCGACGAAGCCGATGCGGCCTTCGCTGCGCGCGACGATGAGCCGGGCGAGCTGCGCGTCGGCGGCGTCGAAGTCGTCGCGGCGATGCAGCAGCGTCACGCTGACCGCCCCTTGGGTGACGGCGTCGAGTGCGGCCGCAACGGCCTCCGCGCCGCCGCCGGCAACGACCACGCGTTGCCCCGCGGCTGGCGTGTCTTCATGGTGCCGGTAGGAGACCTGCAGGCCGCGCCAGCGGTCCAGCCCGTCGACCTTCAGCCGCGTCGGCTGGAACGCGCCCACGCCGCCGGCGATGACGATCGCCTTCGCGACGAAGCGCTGGCCGGCATCGGTCGCGACGTCGAAGCGGCCATCCGGGCGCGTCGTTACCTCGCTGACCTGTTGGCCGAGATGAAAGCCCGCCGCGAATGGCGCGATCTGCTTCTGCAGCCGCTCGACCAGCTCGCGCCCGGTGCAGTAGGGCAGGGCCGGGATGTCGTAGATGGGTTTGTCGGCGTAGAGCTCGAGGCACTGGCCGCCCGCGTGCGGCAACGCATCGACGACGTGCGCGCCGATCTCCAGCAGGCCGAGCTCGAAGACCTGGAACAGGCCGACCGGGCCGGCGCCGACGATCAGGGCGTCGGTCTCGATCGGCGCTGTTGCCGGCGTGAGATGTGACGTGGCATGCGGCGTTGCGTCGAGCGGCTCGGCCATGGCGCGCCGCCGATGGGATCAGCGGACCAGCTCGTCGAGCTTGCCGGTGCGGTCTTTCCACTCGTCGGCATCGGGCAGCGCGGCCTTGCGCCGCGTGATCGCGGGCCAGCCCTTCGCGAGCTCGGCGTTGAGCTTGGTCATGTGCTGCTGGTCGCCCGGCACGTCTTCTTCCGGAACGATGGCGTTGACCGGGCA
>DAIMIM010000376.1:0-3583 GCA_036722755.1 Caldimonas sp.
GTCGTTCGTCAAGGAGATCGCCGAGCTGCACCGCGGCCGCGTCACGCTGAAGAACAGCATCGACGGAGGCGCCGTGGCGACGATCTCTCTGCCGCTCGGTGCCGCTGCGGCCTGAACGCGCGCGCGACGCGCCGGCCCCGTTGCCGCCGAGCTAGCGCGCCAGGGCGCGCGCCGTGTGGTCGAGCACCGCGTCGGCGAGCGTCGCCAGATTCGCCTGCAACGTCGCGAAGCCGGCGCTCTTTTGCCGCGTCGACTCGTCCATATAGAGCCGCTTGTTGACCTCGAGCTGCAGGCTCATCCGCCGCGTCGCCGGGCTCGAATAGGCACGCACCAGCTCGACGCCCTTGTACGGATCGTTGATCTTGACGTCGTAGCCGCAGCCGGCGAGATGGGCGCGGACCAGCTCGGTGAAGGCCGCGTCGCAGGTCGTCCCGTCGCGGTCGCCGAGGACGATGTCGGCACGCGCCTTTCCGGCACCGCCCTCGCCCTGCACGCCGCCCACGGCGTTCATCGAATGGCAGTCGATGTGCCAGCTGGCGCCGAACTGGGCGTGCGTGGCCTCGATGCGCTTGTGCAGCGCGTGGTGGTACGGCCGATGGTAGTGCTCGATGCGTTTGCGGACCTCGTCGACGCTGAGCTTTCTCGCATAGATCGGCCGGCCGTCGTCGAGCGTTCTCCAGACCAGCGCCTTGCCCAGCCGCGCCTTGCCGCTCGGCGCGAATTCGTCGGGCCAGGCACCGCCTTCGATGAGGTCGAGATCGACGTCGCCAGCGTGCCGGTTGTAGTCGATGTAGGTGCGCGGGACGCGCGCCGCGAGCATGCCGACGCCGCGTTCGGTGGCCGGCATCCATAGCTCGTCGACATAGCAGTCTTCGCCGTCGCGCAATTCGAACTCGCTCACGGCGGTGCCGAAGTCGTCGGGAAAGTCGAACCCGGAATGCGGCGAATCGAGAACCAGCGGCGTGCGCGGCTCGGCCGGGCCGTGCAGCGAAAAGGAGGGGTGGTGAGCGCTCATGGGCAGGCTTTCGTGACGGGCACGCCGCATCGCTGTCGCGCCGCCGGCGGCCTGATGGTCGACATGCAGCATAGCCCCCTTCGCGCCGGCTTCACCAGCGCTTCACGCGCGTCGATCGGTGCCTCGATCGCTTCCGCGGCGCTTCGAATTGCCTTCGCCGCCGCTCTCGATGCTTCGCTCCGTGCCCGGCGCTTTCGCGGGGCCTGCGAAGGAGAGAAGCGATGCGATTCCTCGACAGTTCCCTGGCGCCGCGCAGCGCCGTCGGCCGTGTCATCGTCGCGGCGGTCGTGGCGGTCATCGCCACTGCGGCGCTGCTCGCGTGGTCACCCGCCAGCGCGTTCGACTCCGATGCGCCGAAGGCCGAGAGCCCGTATTTCCAACTCGACAGCAGCGACCCGTCGACCGACCGCCTGCCGCTCAAGGCGACCCAGGTCGACGTGCATATCGCCGGCGTCATCGCCGACGTGACGGTGACGCAGCACTACCGCAACGAGGGCCAGCGGCCGATCGAGGCGCGCTACGTCTTCCCGGGCTCGACCTCGGCGGCGATCTACGCCATGAACGTGCGCCTCGGCGAGCGGCTGCTGGTCGCCAAGATTCGCGAGAAGCAGCAGGCGCGCATCGAGTACGAGACGGCGAAGAAGGAAGGCAAGACCAGCGCGCTGCTCGAGCAGCACCGGCCCAACGTCTTCGAGATGAACGTCGCCAACATCCTGCCTGGCGACGATGTCGCGGTCGAGCTGCGCTACACCGAGCTGCTCACCCCGCAGGACGCGCTCTACGGCTTCGTCTTTCCGACCGTGGTCGGGCCGCGCTACAACTCGCCGCAGGGAGAGGCGGCGCACGAGAAGTGGATCGCCACGCCGTACCTGAAGAGCGGCGCGGCCAGCGAGACAGCGCTGGCGATCAGGGTCACCTTCGACGCGCCGGTGGCGCTGAAGGAAATCGCCTCGAGCTCGCACGCCATCGAGGTCGACGGCGTCGGCACCGCGCACGCCACGGCGGTGATGAAGCAAAGCGGCAAGGACAACGACCGCGACTTCATCCTGAACTACCGTCTCGCCGGCGACCGCATCGAGTCGGGCCTGATGCTCTTTCGCGGCGAGAGCGAGAACTTCTTTCTCGCCATGGTCGAGCCGCCGCAGGCCGTGCCGGCGGCGCAGATCAACCCGCGCGACTACATCTTCGTGGTCGATATCTCCGGCTCGATGCACGGCTATCCGCTCGAGACGGCGAAGGTGCTGCTCGACCGGCTGATCGGCTCGCTCCGCCCGAGCGACACCTTCAACGTGCTGCTGTTTTCCGGCTCGAATCGCCTGCTCGCGCCGGCCTCTGTGCCGGCGACGCGCGCCAACATCGACCGCGCGCTGCAGACGATCCGCGCGATGGGCGGCGGCGGCAGCACCGAGATCGTTCCGGCGCTGAGGCGCATCGCGGCGATGCCGAAGGCGCCCGACGTCTCGCGCAGCGTCGTCGTCGTCACCGACGGCTACGTCAGCGTCGAGAACGAGGTGTTCCGGCTGGTCCGCGACAACCTCGGCCAGGCCAATGTCTTCTCGTTCGGCATCGGCACCAGCGTCAACCGCCATCTGATGGAGGGGATCGCCCGCGCCGGCCAGGGCGAGGCCTTCATCGTCACCCGACCGGAAGATGCCGCGACGCAGGCCGAGCGCTTCCGCCGCATGGTCGAGAGCCCGGTGCTGACGCAGGTGAGGGCAACGGTCGAAGGGCTCGATGTCTACGATGTCGAGCCGGCACATCTGCCCGACGTGCTCGGCGGCAGGCCGGTTGTCGTCTGGGGCAAGTGGCGCGGCGAGGCGCAGCCGGGCGCGCGGCTCGTCGTCGAGGGCCGCTCGGTGCAGGGCGCCTACCGCAGCGAGGTCGTCGCCGACGCCGGCAACGACGCCAACGCGGCGCTGCGCTACCTCTGGGCACGCCAGCGCATCGCCACGCTCTCCGACCAAGAGGCGCTCGAAGGCGGCGGCGCGCAGAAGGACGCGATCACGGCGCTCGGCCTTCGCTACAACCTGCTGACGCAGTACACGAGCTTCATCGCCGTCGATCGCATCGTTCGCAACACCAACCCGGCGCTGGCGACGACGGTGAACCAGCCGTCGCCGATGCCGGCCGGCGTCAGCGACCTGGCGATCGGCGCCGAAGTGCCGAGCACGCCAGAGCCCGATGCCTGGCTGGCGCTGGCGGTGACGCTCGTCGTCGTCGCGTCTGGCCTGGTGGCCCTGCGCCGCCGCGCCGCGTGAGGCCGCCATGGACGCACGCTTCGCCATCGTCGGCCGCCGCACGGTGCGGGTCTGGCATGCGAGCACGCCGGCGCATCGCGTGGCGCAAGCGCCGCCGCCCGAACCGCAACCGATGCGTCGGTCGGGGCCGCGGCTGCGCGGCGGCCGGCGCGACGCCTTGTCGCTGCTTTGGCTGGTCGCATTCGCCATGGCGCTCTGGCCGCACTGGCGCTGGGCGGCGGCGCGCCTGGCCGATGGCTCCGACGACCCGCTCGGCATCGCTGCCCTGGCCGTGCTGGCGGCGTGCGTCGGCCGCTTCGCCGCCCGTTTG
>DAIMIM010000377.1:0-3580 GCA_036722755.1 Caldimonas sp.
TCCGTCAGCGTCATGTCTGATCTGTTTGTTCGGAAAGGTGGCGACGATCGCTGAGGAACCAGAGGTTGCCTCGCCGCACCCCCGCCCGGAGGCCTCCCACGGTTTGGATCACTCTCGTCTATTTGAAGTTGACAACTTTGCGGGTCTTGCTCACTTTGTGTGACGTCGGAAGCCTTCAGTTCGGATGCAGGACGCGGGCGCGCAGCAAGTCGAGCTTTGCTCGACCGTACATCTGACGCTTCAGGAACTTCAATCGGTTGATCTGGCCTTCGACCTGCCCGCTGCTCCAAGGGGACTCGAAGGCTGCCCGCACCGCCGAATGATCCGCCGTCAGGCTGGCCGCGAAGCGTCGAATCTCGGGAGCTTTACTGTTCCTTGCTCTGGCCGACCATCGGTCGAAGCCATTGACGTCGCGTCGGTGAACCAATCCCAGGAACTCACGGGCCAGGCTGCTTGCTTGAGCGATCTCCGGCTCGATCGCGCACAGGGCCTCGACGAATCGACGATGTTCGGCGCGCTTTGGCATCTGCTGACCGCGTTCGTGCCAACCCACCAGCCAAGCGTAGGCGCGCTGCGCTGACGGAGTCGAGGCTCGTCGGCCCGGTCGGCCGGCCGTGTCCGTAGAAGACGAAACAGCATGCGCCTGTGCCATGGCCGCACCCACCGTCCCGCCGCTGCCCTTGAAGCCCTGAGCACGCAGCTCGTGCCAGACGGCCGCTACATTGGTACAGCCCTGGGCGACGCGCTGGCAAAGGTGGAGGCGATAGGCATCCAGCAGCATGGGCCCACTGCTGCGCGGAGCCCTTTCGGGGTACTCGCCTGCCCGCACAAAGCAGCTCACCGTCCGCTGGTCCAATTCCGTTACCCGCGCGATCGCCTTGAACGACAGGCCCTGGGCTCGAAGCCGCATCACTTCCTCGTAGCGTGCCAATCGCGCTGCGCGTCGATCAATGCTCAGCTTCTGCCAGGCCATCAGCGGCACTGCGGCCTCGGCCGCGGAGGGCTGCGTCTGAGGCAGCGGGCTCTCAACCAACAACTGAGCAGCCTCGCGCAGCCTGGCGTTGTGACGCAGCAGCAGCCGCTCAACCGTCTCGCGCAGATTGGCCAGAAGATGCCAGCGATCGGCAACCTGCTGGGCGTGAGGAATTACCCGCTGCACGGCGTCAGAGTACGCCCCTGCACGGTCGCGGGCGACCACCTGGATCGAAGGATGGCGTTGCAGCCAGTCGGCCACGCTCGTGGATTCGCGACCCGTCCAGCACTTCGATCGCGCAGCGTCCTTCCAGATCCACCACGATGGTCCCATAGCGGTGCCCGCGCGTGATGGCCCAGTCGTCGATTCCTATAACCACCGGCGCCGCCGTCGTCATGTCGTCACCCGCGCGACGCAGCTCGCGCAGCAACGTGTGACGACCGGTCGGCATTCCCAGCTTTGCCGATAGACGAGCTGCAGCCGATCCGCCCAGCGCCTGGGCCATGGCGCACCAGGCGCCATTGAGACCGACCGTACGGCGTTGCTTGGGCCGGGCAAAGGCCTCGATCTGCTCGACGAAGGTCGTCTGTAAGCATTGTGGATTGACGCACTTGAAGCGCCGCACTTCTACGCTCAAGCTGACCGATTGGCCCATGCAGGGTTGGGCGCTGAGGCGGCGCCGATACTGTCCGTGCCGGCGCGAGCTGCCGTGGGAGCACGCGGGGCATCGTGCCCGTCGGGCAGAGCTGGCCGCCTCCACCGAAAGCAGGGCCTCTGTGGTATCGAAGCGGACGATCCGCTTGCCGACGGCGCTCAGTGACTCGGACAGGCCAGGAATGACGACCATGGAACCCCCAAAAGACAAAACTCGATGCCCGAGATGATGCCAAGGCGCTATGACCGTCACACAAAGTGCGCAAGACCCTTTTTTACTCGGCAAGGTGGGGGAGGGGGTCGGGCCGAACGGTAGCCGGGCAATCGACGTCTTGCAGGGGATCGCCGCGACGACGCTCTACGACCAGATCAAGGCGTTCTTCGGCCGCTGCGCGAGCGAGCTGCTGAAGGACGGGGATCAGAAAGGGGCGGCTCAGGCGAGGTCTAACGCTGGAGAGACGGACTCGAAGTAGCGAGATAGCGCAAGGCGCCGGCCACGGCGCAATGCACATCGAGCGGGCGGTCCCCGGCATCCATGCGAGGCGTGCGCCGCCCTACAGGCTCAGCACACTCGCATTGCTGATTTGGTAGTTCGTGCCGTTGCTGGCCGGCCCAGTCTTCAGCGTCGGCGTGGTGTAGTGCCCGTTCGCATCGGCGCCCTGCACGTTCGCGTTCCAAGTATTGCCCGCCGCCTGGACGGTGCCCACGTTGCTCAAGTTCATCTGCAAGCTCGTCAACGTGTTGCCCGTCATGGTGTTCCCGCCCGGATCGGCAGCCGTGCCGAGGTCGACGATGGGATTCGTGATGAGCCACACGCCCTGGCCGGTGTTGCTCGAGACGTTGCTGTTTCGCAGCTTCAGCGAGCCGAAGCCCTCGTAGTCGATGGCGGTGACGGTGTTGCCGGTGAAGGTCGACCCCGAGATGTCGAAGCTCGTACCGGCAAAGCCGTTCCACCAGATGCCGCGCGCGTTGTTCGTGAAGCTCGAGCCGCTGATCGTCACCACCGCCGTCGAGCCGGTGCCGATCTCGGAGGTGATGCCGTTGCCCATGTGCGCGATCGTCGACTGCGTGACGGTGATGGTCGACGCAGTGGTGCTGTTGCGCACGCAGATGGCCGAGCTTGCGCCATTCGAGATCTGCGAGTGATCGACGGTCACATGGCCGGTGCCGGCGATGACGATGCCACTCGCGGTCGGGCAGTTGCCGGCGACGCCGACCGAGTCGATCAGGGAGTTGTTGTTGACGACCACGTTGGCCGCTTCCGACAGGCCGATCCCGGTGCCGGTGCGGTTGCGAAGGGTCACGCCCGACAACGTCAAGGTGCTGCTGCCGGCCCCGACGATGAAGCCGCCGCCGAACGACGGCGCGCCGACGTGGTTGCCATCGATGATGCCGCCCTGGATCGTCAGCTGAGCCGCGCCGGCCAGGGAGACGATGGCGCCCAGGCTGTTGGGCAGCGCCGCCGTGTAGCTGGCGTTGGCCAGCGCACCCGGCGTCATCACCGCACTCACGTTGCCGGCGATGTTGATCGCGCCGGCGCACTTGATCAACACGCCGGTCAGGGCCAGCGTCGGTGTGCCGGTCGTGCCGTTGGCGGTGATGACGCCGCAGGCGAAGTTGCTCGTGTCGAGGACGATGCCGTTGATGGCCGACGAGCCGGCCACCGTCAGCGTGACGCCGTCGGCGAGCGTGGCCGCACCGGCGGTGCTGGACTTGAGCGCGACGCCATCGGGGATGGTGGCGCCGTTGCCCTGGGTCGCCGGCGCGTAGACGCCGGGGGCGAGAAAGACGGTCGAGCCGCTCGGCGCCCCGGTCATCGCCTTGGCGATGGTCTTGCACGGCGAGGGCTGGCTGCAGTCGTTGGTGTCGGAGCCGGCGGCGACGTCGACGAAGCGGTCGCCGGTCGTTGCCACGGCGACCGATGCGGTCTGGGTCGTCACTCCGTTCGGGTTC
>DAIMIM010000378.1:0-3573 GCA_036722755.1 Caldimonas sp.
GCGCCGAGGATGCCGATGCGCTGCCCGGCGAGGACCGAGCGATCGATGTGTTCGATGATGCGCTTCTCGTCCGTCGAGGCGGCAGCTTTCGGATGCGTCGCGGTGGGCGGCAGCTCGTCGTCTTCCGGCTCCGACGCTGCCGGATAGCCGCAGGCGACATCGGAGAACGCGAGCATCGGGTTGGGCAGGCTGAGCGGCTCGCGGAACTCGAACTGGAAGTCGGCGCTGGTCAGCACCGGCGCGAGTTTTTCCATGCGTGCCAGCGCCTTGACCCGGCTCTGCGCCTGCTTGGCCTTGCTCGCCTTAGCCTTGAAGCGATCGATGAACTTCTGCAGGTGCGCCATGCGCTCCTTCTGCTTCTCGTAGCTCTGCGTGGCCTGCGTGAGACGGATCGCGCGCATCTCCTCGAACGCGGTGTAGTTGCCGGTGTAGCGGATCAGCTTGGCGTCGTCGAGATGGATCGTGACGTTGGTGACCGCGTCGAGAAACTCGCGGTCGTGGCTGATCACGATCATCGTGCCGGCGTAGCGCTTCAGCCAGGCCTCGAGCCAGACCAGCGCGTCGAGGTCGAGGTGGTTGGTGGGCTCGTCGAGCAGCATCAGGTCGGCCGGGCACATCAGGGCGCGGGCGAGCTGCAGGCGCATCCGCCAGCCGCCGGAAAAGCTGTTGACCGGCGCGTCGAGCTCGGCCGACTTGAAGCCGAGGCCCATCAGCATGGCTTGGGCGCGCGGCGCTGCATCGAAGCCGCCGGCATCGCTGATGGCGTGGTGCGCATCGGCCATCGCGTGGCCGTCGCCGCTCGCTTCGGCACGCACGAGCGATTCGTTCGCTTCGGCCAGCCGCGTGTCGCCGGCGAGCACGAACTCGGTGGCGCCTTGCTCGGTCTCGGGCATGTCCTGCGCGACTTCGGCGAGACGCCAGCGCGGCGGCAGCGACAGGTCGCCCGCGTCGGCGGAGAGCCGCCCGGCCAGCAGCGAGAAGAGCGAGGACTTGCCGGCGCCGTTGCGGCCGACCAGGCCGACCTTTTCGCCAGGGTTGACGGTGACGCTGGTGCGATCGAGAACGAGCTTGACGCCGCGGCGAAGCGAGAGTTGACTGAGAACGAGCATGCGCGATTTTCGCCCATGGGGCGAAACATCACCTGGCGAGCGCGCGCCTCTCGATCAGGACGACGCAATCGCCGCCGCCGCTGGTCTCGAGCCAGGCGCATTCGAGACGAGGGAACGCCGCCTCGAAGCGGCCTCGCTCGTGCCCGACCTCGATCACGAGCACACCAGCCGCGCCCAGCTGCGCCGGTGCGTCGGCGACGATGCGCCGGATCAGGTCCATGCCGTCTGCGCCGCCGGCGAGCGCCAGCGCCGGCTCGGCGCGGTACTCGGCCGGCAGCGCCGCCATGCTCGCGTCGGTCACGTACGGCGGATTGCACAGGACCAGGTCGTACGGGCCGCGCAGCCCGCGAAAGAGGTCGGACTCGATCACCGAGATGCGTTGTTCGAGCGCGTGCCGGGCGACGTTGATGCGGGCGAGCTCGAGCGCGCCCGGGCTGATGTCGGCGGCATCGACGACGATGTCCGGGTAGGCCATCGCCGCGATCACGGCCACGCTGCCATTGCCGGTGCACAGATCGAGAACGCGATGGGTCGCGTCGGAGAGCCAGGCGTCGAGCGTTCCAGCCTCTTCGGCATCGACGAGCAGCTCGGCGATGTAAGAGCGCGGCACGATCGAGCGGGCATCGATCGTGAACGGCACGTTCTGCAGCCACGCTTCGCCGGTGAGATAGGCGGCCGGCTGGCGGGTCTCGATGCGCCGCGTGACGAGCGCATCGGCCTTGGTCGCGTCGTCGGCCGCAATCTCGCGCGCGCCGCGCGTCTCGAGCGCATCGAGCGGCAGACCGATCGCCCACGTGACCAGCCAGGCGGCTTCGTCGAAGGCATTGCCGGTGCCGTGGCCGAACGAGACGCCGGCCCGCTTCAGCCGCTCGCTCTGGGCGCTGACCAGCTGGACGAGGGTCATCGCCTGCCGGGCCGCCCCAAGGGCGATGGCACCCCCGTGGGGGGCAGCGAGCGAAGCGAGCGTGGGGGCAATGTCATGTCATCAGGCGCTCGAGGGCGCCGCGATAGACGTTCTTCAGCACGTCGAAGCTGGCGATGTCGATGCACTCGTCGATCTTGTGGATGCTGGCATTGACCGGCCCGAACTCGATCACCTCGGCGCAGATGCGCTTGATGTAGCGCCCGTCCGACGTCCCACCCGTGGTCGAAAGCTCGCAGGCGACGCCGGTGTGCTCGCGGATCGATGCCGTCACGGCCTCGCTGAGTGCGCCGGTCGGCGTCAGGAAGGGCTCGCCGCCGAGCGTCCAGGCGATCTCGTACGCATCCGCGTGCTTGACGACGATCCTCTCAAGCCGCGCCTTCAGCGATTCTGGCGTCGATTCGGTGCTGAACCGGAAGTTGAAGTCGATGACGATTTCGCCGGGAATGACATTGCCGGCGCCGGTGCCGGCGTGGATGTTCGATACCTGCCACGTCGTGGGCGGGAAGTGCGCGTTGCCGCGGTCCCATTCGATGCCGACGAGCTCCGCGAGCAGCGGCGCGGCGACATGGATCGGATTTCTCGCGAGGTGCGGATAGGCGATATGCCCCTGCACGCCGACGACGCGGAGCTTGCCGGTGAGGGTGCCTCGCCGGCCGTTCTTGATCATGTCGCCGAGGCGGATCACCGAGGTCGGCTCGCCGACGATGCAGTAGTCGAGCGTCGTCCCTTGCGCGACGAGCCAGTCGCAGACACGTGTCGTGCCATCGACAGACGGGCCTTCCTCGTCGCTGGTGATGAGAAAGCCGATGCTGCCGCCGTGATCGGGCGTCGCCCTGACGAACTCTTCGGCGGCGACGACCATCGCCGCGACCGAGCTCTTCATGTCGGCGGCGCCGCGGCCGTAGAGCTGGCCATCACGCTCGGTCGGCACGAAGGGATCGCTGGTCCAGGCCGAGAGCGGGCCGGTCGGAACGACGTCGGTGTGGCCGGCGAAGACGAGCCGCTTGCCGTTCGCGCGCTTGCCTTGCCGCTCAGCCCAGAGATTGGCGACCTGTTTGGCGCCGGTGCCGAAGGGCAGGGCAGTGCATTCGAAGCCGAGCCCTTGCAGGCGCGCGGCGAGCAGGGTCTGGCAGCCACCGTCGTCGGGTGTGACCGAGCGGCGCGCGATCAGCGCCTCGGCGAGCTCGCGCGTTGCCGCCATCGCCGTCGTCAGAACCTGCGCAGGTTCGGCGACAGGCTCGTCGTTTCGTCGGGCCGCACGTCGATGGTGATCTCGGTGAAGCTCGGCTGATCGTCGTTGTCTTCCTTTTTCGGCACGATCCGCGAGATCGGCGACATGTCGTTCTGCAGGCGCCACATCAGATTGGTCGGCGAATCGGCGTAGGCCAGGCCCTCGTCGCGCGTGATGATGTTGTTGTTGATCATGCGGGCCAGATCCTGCTCGAAGGTCTGCGAGCCTTCGGCTAGCGACTTCTCCATCGCTTCCTTGACGCCGCTGAAGTCGCCGCGCTCGATCAGCTCCTGGATCAGCTTGGTGTT
>DAIMIM010000379.1:0-3564 GCA_036722755.1 Caldimonas sp.
GTGGATAGTCTGAAAGTGCTTGACCCCAAACGGCCGATTAGAGAAGCGGACATGCCTAATGCGATTTGTCCCGCCCATTTAGGCGGTTTCGGTCACGCCGCAACCGCGACAGATACCCTGTAGCGCTCACCCTTGAGTCCGGCGGTTCATGTCGTAACCCGTCGGATCGCAGTGCACCAATATCGCGGAACCTTTAGGCTATCGGGGGGGTTCAGTCCTCAGAGGCAGTCGGGAGGACAACAGTGAAAATCGCGCAGATCGCGCCCCTGATCGAAAGCGTTCCCCCACGGCTTTATGGGGGCACCGAGCGGGTCGTCTCCTACCTGACCGAGGAGTTGGTGGCGCTCGGCCATGATGTGACTCTTTTTGCGAGCGGCGATTCAATCACGGCGGCCAATCTCGTGCCCTGCGTGCCCAAGGCGCTGCGGCTCGACGCCAACATCCGCGATCCGATCCCCTACTATATGCTGATGCTTGATCGCGTGCGACAGCGCGCCGGCAACTTCGACGTCCTGCACTTCCATATCGACCAGTTCCATTTTCCTCTGTTCCGCGCGATCGCGGGCCGCACTGTCACCACGCTGCATGGCCGCCAGGACCTGCCCGATCTGCTTCCGCTCTATGTGGGCTTCGGCGACATGCCGCTGATCTCGATCTCCAACGCGCAACGCGGCCCGGTGCCGAATGCGAATTTCGCCGCGACCGTCTACCACGGACTCCCGGCGGGTCTGCATCGTCCCACCGGGGAGCCGCGCGGCGGCTACGTTGCCTTTCTCGGTCGCATCTCACCGGAGAAGCGTCCCGACCGCGCCATCTCGATTGCGCGTGCGCTCGGCATTCCGCTCAAGATCGCAGCCAAGGTGGACCGCGTCGACGAGGTCTATTACCGGACGCAGATCGAGCCGCTGCTCGACGGCCCGGGCGTCGAGTTCATCGGCGAGATCAACGAGCATCAGAAGACGCAATTCCTGGGCGAGGCGCAGGCGCTGCTGTTTACCGTCGACTGGCCGGAGCCATTCGGGCTCTCCATGATCGAGGCCATGGCCTGCGGCACGCCGATCCTGGCGTTCCGCTGCGGCTCGGTGCCGGAGATCATCGAGGATGGCCTCACCGGCGCGATCGTCGACACCATGGAGGAGGCGATACTGGCGCTACCGCTTGTTATAGCGCTCGACCGAAAAAAGGTGCGGCAGCGTTTCGAGCAGCGCTTCTCCGCCACGCGCATGGCGAGGGATTATGTCGGCGTCTATCATTCGCTCCTCGCGTCGTCGGAATCCCTCGGCGGCGACGAGCGGGATATCCAGCATCTCTTGCCTGACGGCAGGTATGCGAACAACTTGAGGCCTCACGTTGCCTAGGCAAGACTCGACCGCGACGTTGGTCGAGGAGGTTCCTGAGGCCCCCTTCTATATTCCAGGGACGGGATCCTCCACACGGCCCCGCTGCACCCTCAAGCACGGCGACTGCTTCGCCGTGCTCGACAGCCATGCCGACATCGGGGCGACACCTGGCGGGCCCGACGGTATTTTCTTTTGCGACACGCGCTATCTCTCGCACCTAGAGATGCTGCTCAACGGCAAGCAGCCGCTGCTGCTGGGCTCAAACGTCCGCGACGACAACTCTATCCTCACCGTCGACCTGACCAACCCTGACATCTATATCGATCAGAAGCTCGTGCTGTCGAAGGACATGCTGCACGTCGTGCGCACGCTTTTTCTCTGGCGCGGCACCGCTTATCAGCGCCTGCGCATGCAGAACCACGACGACCGCCCGTTCGACGTCCGGCTTTCGCTGGCCTTCGCCAGCGACTTCGCCGATCTGTTCGAGGTGCGAGGACTGCGCCGCGAGCGCCGCGGCACCGCGACCGCGGAGATTTGCGGCGAGACCGGGGTCGCGCTGAATTACTCGGGCCGGGATAGCAATCGGCGGCGCACGATGCTCCTGTTCGACCCGGCGCCGGAGCGGCTCTCCAGCAGCGTCGCATCCTATGCGTTCGAACTGCAGCCCAACGAATACCGATCGATCTATGTGACGGTGAAATGCGACCGCGGCGTCGAGGAAAGCCGCCCGCTGCCATTTCGCAAGGGCCTGCGCGCGGCGTTCCGCGAAAACAAGACTGCGAGTCGCGGCATGGCCACGATCACCAGCTCAAACCACATTTTCAACGAGGTGCTGTGCCGCTCGATGGCTGACCTCGCGATGCTGACGACCGGCACGCCGCAGGGCCCTTACCCTTACGCCGGCATTCCCTGGTACTCGACCACTTTCGGCCGCGACGGGATCATCACCGCGCTGCAGATGCTGTGGTGCGATTCCCGTATCGCCAAGGGTGTGCTCCGGCGGCTCGCCGCTTATCAGGCCAGGGAATTCGATCCGCTCGCCGACGCCGAGCCCGGGAAAATCCTGCACGAGATGCGTGGCGGCGAGATGGCGGCGCTGCGCGAGGTTCCGTTCGGCCTCTATTACGGCAGCGTGGATGCGACGCCGCTGTTCGTGATGCTGGCCGGGCTCTATGCCGAGCACACCGGCGACATCGAGACGCTGCGCGAGCTATGGCCCAACATCGAAGCGGCGTTGGGCTGGATCGACGGACCGGGCGATTCGGACCGCGACGGCTTCGTCGAATATCACCGCGCCAACGAGAAGGGCCTGGTCAACCAGGGCTGGAAGGACTCCTACGACGCGATCTTCCATGCCGATGGTTCGCTCGCACAGGGGCCGATCGCGCTCTGCGAGGTGCAGGGCTACGTCTATGCGGCGAAGCGCCTGGCGGCGCGTGGCGCGCGTCGACTCGGTAAGCACGCGCTCGGCGACGCGCTCGATGCTCAAGCTGCAAAGCTCGCCGAACGATTCGAGGCGGCATTCTGGTGCGAGGACATCGGCACCTATGCGCTGGCGCTGGACGGGCAGAAGCGACCGTGCCGTGTGCGGACCTCGAACGCCGGGCAGGTGCTGTTCAGCGGAATCGCCGCGCCGGAGCGCGCGGAAAAGGTGATGCGCGACCTGATGCGGCCGTCGTTCTTTTCCGGATGGGGAATCCGTACGGTGGCGCGTGAGGAGCGTCGTTACAATCCGATGTCGTATCACAATGGCTCGGTCTGGCCGCACGACAATTCGCTGATCGCGGCGGGCTTCGCGCGCTACGGGCACAAGAGCGCGATCGATCGTGTGTTCAAGGGCCTGTTCGAAGCCGCGAGCTACATGGACCTGCGACGACTGCCCGAACTGTATTGCGGCTTCCAGCGCGGACGCGAGCGCGGGCCGACGCTCTACCCGGTCGCTTGCTCGCCGCAAGCCTGGGCCGCGGGCACGCCGTTTCTGCTCCTACAGTCTTCCCTCGGTCTCGAGTTCGACCCGGACCGCAACGAAATCCTGCTACGCAAGCCGCGGCTGCCACCGTTCCTCGAGGAGGTGACCCTGTACAACCTGCGTCTCGGCCAATCGGTCGTGGACTTGATGCTGCACCGACACGGCAACAACGTGTCGCTCCAGGTGTTGCGCAACGAGGGGCAGATCATGGTGGCGGCGGTGTATTCGTGACGGTCGCCGCAGCCGTGTACGCGG
>DAIMIM010000380.1:0-3557 GCA_036722755.1 Caldimonas sp.
CGGTTAGGTCGAGCATCTGCCCGCCCACCATGCCGCCGAGCCCCGACGCGCGCGCAAGCGCCAGCAGCAGCTCGATGCGCACCGCGGGGTCGGGATGCGCGTCAGGGCGCGCAAGAATATCGAAGGCGAAGGTCAGGAGCCCGTCGCCCGCCAAAATCGCAGTCGCCTCGTCGAACGCCTTGTGGGCGGTCGGATGCCCGCGCCGCAGATCATCGTCATCCATCGCCGGCAGGTCGTCGTGCACCAGCGAGTAACAGTGCACACATTCGAGCGCCGCGCCGACCATCAGCGCACGTTTGCGGGGCACGTCGAACAGCGCGGCGGTGGCGACCACGAGAAAAGGACGGAAACGCTTGCCCCCATTGAGGCTCGCGTAGCGCATAGCATCGAGCAGGCGCTGCGGGCGCGCGCGCTCGCCCTCGATCGCTGGCGCGGCGAGGAGGCGATCGATCAGACTCTCGGTGTCCGCTGCCACCGCAGTGAGCTGCGACAGGAAGGCTTCACTGGAAACAGTCATCGTCGCCCCGCTTTCGACGGCATTCGCGCCGTCCGTGGGTGGGCCGCTGGACCGAGCCGGGGTTCGGCGACCATTTGAAGTAACCAGCCTTATAGAACTATTCAATCGAATCGACGAGGCGGGCGGCGGCCGACCATCGTGGAGATGTCCACCAGCATGTCGGAAAACAGCACGTTCTCCCCGCCGAGAATGTAGCGATCGGGGTGGATGGGTTGACGATGATGGCGGGAATGTCGTCGTTTGCGATCATTGTCTCGACTAGCGCTCATTCTCGTCACCAGCTCGTGTCCGACGCTGCTCATGTGGCCTTGGTCGCTCCGGGCCGCCGCGAAGCGCGCTCGCACGGGCCTTGGAAATCTCGCCAGATTCGCCATATAATTTACAGTTCACATTGTTACTTGCATCCGGAGTGCCCGGCCGCCAATCCAGAGGAACGTTTCGACCAAATGGTGGCGAACCTCGTAGCCTCAGCGGCGTTAGCGGTGTGGGTATATTTAATGGTGGGGCGTGGCGGTTTCTGGCTCGCGGCCGAACGCGACGACGGCGGCCCGGCACCGTCGGCATGGCCAGCCGTCACGGCCGTCATCCCGGCGCGTGACGAGGCCCAAGGCGTCGGCGAGACCATCGCCTCGCTGCTGCGGCAGGATTATCCGGGCCCGTTCTCTGTCATCCTTGTGGACGATCAAAGCACCGACGGCACGGCCGAAGTCGCGCGACAGGCCGCGGCGACGGCCGCGGATCGGCTGACCATCCTGCCCGGAGCGGCGCTACCTGCGGGGTGGACGGGCAAGTTGTGGGCGATGAAGCAAGGCGTCGAGCACGCGCTGATAAGCGAGCCCACCTATCTGCTGCTCACCGACGCCGACATTGTCTACGGCCCCGATGCGCTCGCGCGCCTCGTTTCGCAGGCGCAGGCGGAAGGTCTCGTGCTCACTTCGCTGATGGCCAAGTTGCGTTGCGAGAGCTTCGCCGAGCGCGCGTTTATTCCGGCCTTCATCTTTTTGTTCCAGATGCTCTACCCTTTCGCCTGGGTGGAGCGCCACGACCGCGCAACCGCGGCGGCGGCCGGCGGCTGCATGCTGGTGCGCCGCGATGCACTCTGCGCGGCTGGCGGCATCGAGGACATCCGCGACGCACTGATCGACGACTGCGCGCTAGCGCGCAACCTCAAGGCGCAGGGGCCAATCCGGCTCAGCCTGACGGAGCGCGTACGCAGCATCCGCGCTTACGTGACGGTCCAGGACATCCGGCACATGGTCGCACGCTCGGCCTATGCGCAGCTTGGCTATTCGCCGCTACTCCTTGCAGCAACAGTGGCAGGCATCGCGCTCACCTATCTGTTACCGGTTCTGTTGGCGCTATTCAGCCACGGGCTTGCGCAAACGCTCGGCCTCCTCTCGTGGGCAATCATGGCGATCGCGTTCCAACCGGTGCTGCGGTTCTACCGGCTGTCGCCACTGTGGGGGCCGTTTCTACCGGCGATCGCGCTAGCCTACATGGCATTTACGCTCGACTCCGCCTATCAATATGCACGGAAGCGCGGCGGCCTGTGGAAAGGCCGCATTCAGGCCAACGTGAACGGCGTACGATGACGAATGCCACGGTATTTCGGTCCGGCAAGACCCACCGCGACGAAAATTTCCCCGTAGCGTCGTGGCTCATCCATCCGCGCCACCGCGCGTTGATCCTCGCCTTCTACGAGTTCGTGCGCAGCGCCGACGACATCGCGGACCACCCCTCGCTTTCGGCGCAGGAGAAGCTTAACTTGTTGGACCGTATGGAGGCGGATCTGCTTGGCGCCAGCGACGACAGCGCGCAGACGGTAGCGCTGCGTCGCGCGCTTGCTGAGCGCGGTCTATCGGCGCATCATGCGCAGGATCTTCTGAAGGCGTTTCGCCTCGACGCCAGCAAGCGGCGCTACCGCAACTGGGACGACCTCATGGGGTACTGCGCCTACTCCGCGATGCCAGTCGGGCGTTTCGTGCTCGACGTGCACGGCGAGAGCCGCAACACGTGGTTCGCTTCCGACGCCATTTGCGCGGCGCTGCAGATCATTAACCATCTACAAGACTGCGCAGCAGATTACCGCAATCTCGACCGTGCCTACGTGCCGCTTGACGCACTCGCCGCTTGCGGCCTCGGCGTCGAGGCGCTCGGCGCGGCCAAGGCGTCGCCGGAGTTGCGGCGCTGCATCGCAGGGCTGGCGAAGCGCACCGAGGCGCTACTGCGCGAGGGCGATGCGCTGCCAGTCTTAGTCGAGGATTTGCGGCTCGGACTCGAGATCTCGGTCATCCAAACGCTGGCGCGGCATCTCACCCGTATGCTCGCCAGGCGCGATCCCTTGAGCGAGCGCGTGCACCTCGGCAAGCTCGGCGTTGCCGGCTTCACCTTCTTCGCCGTGCTCAAGGGCGCCACGCGCCGCGTCGGCCTTCACCGTCTCGCCTCGGCGGCACAGCCGTGAGTTCCGTGACCGACGAACCCGCGTCGGGAGCTGACCAGCGCGTGTCTGGTAGCTCTTTCTACGCGGCCATGCGCATTATGCCGAAGGTGCAGCGCAAGGCGATGTTCGAGATCTACTCGTTCTGCCGCGCGGTCGACGACATTGCCGACGACGGCGGCCCGCGCGACGTGCGCCTCGATCAATTGCAGCGCTGGCGCACCGACATCGACGCGCTCTATGCCGGCGCGGTGGCGCCGCACCTGCGCGGGCTCGCGCGGGCCGTGCGCGGCTTCGACTTGCAGCGCGAGGATTTCCTCGCCGTCATCGACGGCATGGAGATGGACGTAGTTTCCACCATGCGCGCGCCCAATCTCGCGACCCTCGACCTCTATTGCGACCGCGTCGCGAGCGCTGTAGGCCGGCTGAGCGTTCGCGTGTTCGGAATGGAGAAGGAGGCAGGGCTCACGCTTGCTCATCATCTCGGGCGCGCACTGCAACTCACAAACATCCTGCGCGACCTTGACGAGGACGCGGCCATCGGCCGCCTCTATCTGCCGCGGGAGGCGCTGGGCAACGCCGGTATCGCGACCAGCGACCCCG
>DAIMIM010000381.1:0-3550 GCA_036722755.1 Caldimonas sp.
GCCATGATCTGGGCGTTGGTGTTCATGTCGGGCGCCGGGATGTCGCGCTGCGGGCCGATGATGATGCCGATCTCGCTCGTGTAGCGGCGCGTCATGCGCTCGAGTTCCTTCATCGAGAGCGCCTTCGGATCGACGCGGATGCCGCCCTTGGCGCCGCCGTAGGGCAGGTTCACCGCGGCGCATTTCACCGTCATCCACGCAGCGAGCGCCATCACTTCCTCGAGCGTCACGTCGGGGTGATAGCGCACGCCACCCTTGCCCGGGCCGCGCGACAGGTTGTGCTGGACGCGAAAGCCCTCGAAGTGAGCGACGCTGCCGTCGTCCATCTCGATCGGCACGTCGACGATCAGGGCGCGCTTGGGGCGCTTCAGCGTCTCGGACCAGCGGGCCAGGGGCCCGAGGTAGGGCAGCACACGATCGACCTGAGACAGATAGGTGTGCCAGGGGCTCGTTGCGGTGGGTGTGAGGTAGGAGAGGTAGCTCATCGGAACAGTCCGCGAATGAAGAGGCCGGGGCCCGGCCAGCCCGAGACTCTAGCCCGCGGCCCCGAACTCGTCACCGAGCTCGCGCGCCCGATCGCGGGCAGCGAGGATGGCGTCGACGAACGCCGCCTTGACGCCGCGTTGTTCGAGGATCGTCATCGCCGCCTGCGTCGTGCCGCCGGGCGAGGTGACGTTGCGGCGCAGCACGTCCGGAGCCTCCTCGGATTGCGCGGCGAGAGCGGTCGCGCCAGCAAGCGTCTGCAGGACCAGGCGGCGCGCCTTCGCCTCGTCGAGCCCCATCGCGCGGCCGGCGGCCAGCATCGCCTCGATGACGTGAAAGACGTAGGCGGGCCCCGAGCCGGAGAGCGCTGTCACGGCATCGAGCGCGCCCTCGTGATCGACCCACACACATTGGCCGGCCGCCGCCAGGATCGATTCGGCGCGGTCACGGTCCGCGGCGCTGACGGCTACGCGTGCGAACAGGCCGGCGATGCCCTGGCCGATCAGCGCCGGCACGTTGGGCATTGCCCGCACGACGCGCTCGCTGCCGATCGCTGACACGATCGTGTCGCTGCGGATGCCGGCCATCACGCTCAGTTGCAAGGCCGCTCCGACGTGCGCTCGGCACGGCGCGGCCGCATCGCGAAAGGCCTGCGGCTTGACCGCCCAGACGACGAGATCGGCAGCCTCGAGCGACGCGTCGGCCGCGGCCAGCACGGTGATGCCGAAACGCTCGGCCAGCCGACGGCGCTGCGTCTCGCCGGGATCGACGACAAGAATCGTGTCGCCGCCATGGCCGGCGTCGACGAGCCCGCCGACGAGGGCGCTCGCCATGTTGCCGCCGCCGATGAACGCGATCTTGCTGGGCATCGGCCCAGTGTACGCAAGGGCCTTGCGGGCACAGCAGCCGAATCGGCGCGAGGCAGCGGCATCATGGCCAACCCTGCGGCGATCGCCGCCCACCGATGAGGCTCGCATGCATCTGATGGCCCTGAAAGGCTCCTGCCATTGCGGCGCCGTCCGCTTTCGCGTCGACGCACAAAGCCCCGTGCCCTTCATGCACTGTCACTGCTCGATCTGCCGCAAGACGGCAGGCAGCGGCGGCTTCGGCATCAACCTGGGCGCGCGCTTCGAGACGCTGAAGGTCAGCGGCGAACGCCATCTCGGCCGCTACCACGCGATGCTCCGCGAGCCCGGCAAGCGCACTCGACGCTCGAAGGCCGAGCGGCGCTTCTGCATGAAATGCGGGAGCGCACTCTGGCTCTGGGACCCGCGTTGGCCGGATCTCGTGCACCCGCACGCCTCTGCGATCGACACGCCCTTGCCGAAGCCGCCCGAGGTGACCGAGGCGGCGCTGGCCGACGCACCGGCGTGGGTCGACGTGCCGTCGGCCAAGGGCCATGTCCATTGCCGAAAATGGCCGGAAGAGTCGCTCGAGGACTGGCACCGGCGCCACGGCCTGCTCGGCGGACGCCAGCAGAAGGCAGCGTCGCGCCGATAGCTGCGAGTCGGGCCCTCAGCCGGCGCCGGGCCGCTCCCAAGCCGGCTGAGCGCCCCCTCGGGGGGCAGCGAACGCAGTGAGCGTGGGGGCCGTCATCTCAGGCAGGGCGAGCGCCGAAGATCGCGCTGCCGACGCGGACCAGCGTCGCGCCCTCGGCGATGGCCGCCTCGAGATCGGCGCTCATGCCCATCGACAAGGTGTCGAGCTCGAGTCCGTCGCGGCACAGCGACTCGAAGAGCAAGCGAAGCGCGCGATGCGGACGCCGCTGCGCCTCGAAATCGCCAACGGGCTCTGGAATGGCCATGAGACCGCGCAACGCCAGCCGCGGCAGAGCAGCCACGGCCCGCGCCGCGGCCGGGACATCGGCCGGCGCCAGGCCACCCTTCGACGCCTCCGCGCTGATGTTGACCTGCAGGCAGACTTCGAGCGGCGGCATGTGCGATGGCCGCTGCGCGCTCAGCCGCTCGGCCGTCTTGACGCGATCGATCGATTGCACCCAGTCGAAGGCCGCCGCGACCGCGCGCGTCTTGTTGCTCTGCAGCGGCCCGATCAAGTGCCACTCGATCGGCAACCGGTCGCTGTCCAGGCGCTTGATCTTGTCGATTCCTTCCTGCACGTAGTTCTCGCCGAAGTGCCGCTCGCCGGCAGCGGCCGCCTCGCGCACGGCTTCGGCGGAAAAGGCCTTGCCCACGACAAGCAGCGTGACGCTTTGCACGGGCCGACCGGCGCGACTACAGGCGCTTGCAATGCGCTCGTGCACGCGGAGGAGGTTGTCTGCGATCATTGCGCTACCGTCGCGCCAGGCGTTTGCCGCGACTGTGCTGCCGCGTTTCCCGCGCCACTCCCGGAAGATCCATGGACATCACCCAACTGCTGGCGTTTTCGGTCAAGAACAAGGCGTCGGACCTGCACCTTTCGGCGGGCCTGCCGCCGATGATCCGCGTTCACGGCGACGTGCGCCGCATCAATGTCGACCCGCTCGAGCACAAGCAAGTGCACGACATGGTGTACGACATCATGAACGACTCGCAGCGCAAGAACTACGAAGAAACGCTCGAGTGCGACTTCTCCTTCGAGATCCAGGGCCTGGCGCGCTTTCGCGTCAACGCCTTCAACCAGAACCGCGGCGCCGGCGCCGTGTTCCGGACGATTCCTTCGAAGATTCTGACGCTCGAGCAGCTCAACTGTCCGCCCGTGTTCGCCGAGTTGTCGATGAAGCCGCGCGGCATGGTGCTGTGCACGGGCCCGACCGGCTCCGGCAAGTCGACGACGCTCGCGGCGATGGTCAATCACCTCAACGAAAACGAGTTCGGCCACATCCTGACGGTGGAAGACCCGATCGAGTTCGTCCATGAATCGAAGAAGTGCCTGATCAACCAGCGCGAGGTCGGCCCGCACACGCTGTCGTTCTCGAACGCGCTGCGCTCGGCGCTGCGCGAAGACCCGGACTGCATCCTGGTCGGCGAGATGCGCGACCTCGAGACGATCCGCCTGGCGCTGACCGCGGCGGAAACGGGCCACCTGGTGTTCGGCACGCTGCACACCTCGAGCGCGGCCAAGACGGTCG
>DAIMIM010000382.1:0-3535 GCA_036722755.1 Caldimonas sp.
AACGGCACGTACAAGGTCAACCCCGAGGTGATCGCCGACAAGCTGATCGCCAACGCGCAGGAACTGCTCAGCAAGGTGAAGACCTGATGGCGGTCCCGACCGGCGCGGCGCTGCCCGCCCCGACCCATTCTCCCGAGCTCGAAGCTCGCCTCGCGGCCGTCGAATCGCGCCTGGCGGCGCTCGGCAACGCCCTGCGCTTGCGCGATGCCGACGGCATCGAGCTGCACGCCTCCGAGCTGCATCGCGCTCTGGCCAGCGCGGTCACCCATTTTTCCGACGCCGCCCGAAATGGTCCCTTGCCATCGGCGCTGCGCGAGCGGTTCGCCCAGGCGAGCGGCCAGGTCGCGGCACAGCGCGAGTCGCTGGCCCGCGCCACGGCGGCGCTCGATCGCGCCATCGACGTGCTGCTGCCGCGCGAAGGCGCCGCCCTCTACTCCGTGTACGGCACCGCCGATCGCGGCGTGTTCAAGAGCGGCGTGATCCGCGCCTGAGTTGGCGCCTCGGCGCCGGCGGTCGTCTCGCCGGGCCGCAACGCCTCAGGGCGACGCGCAATCCGACATCGCCTGCTGCCGCACCCAGGCCTCGGCCGCGGCACGGTCGTCCACCAGCAGCGGCGTCGATGCGCCGCCATCGAAGAGGACCCGCCAGGTGCGGTCGGCGGCATCGCGCAGCCACACCGTCTGGTAGAAGCCGACCCGGAACGTCGCCTTGCCGTCGCGCATCGACTGCAGGATGTAGGGCCCGCGCGACACGGCGATGGCCGGTTCGCCGCCGATGTCGACGACACCCGGCCGCCAGCGCAGCACCGTCCCCTTGCCTTCGATGAGGCCGCTCCAGCCGGCGACGACCGCATCGCGGCCCCGGGTCGCGCGCTCGTCACCGGCATCGAAGACAGCGCCGGGGTGCAGATGCGACGCGAAGGCAGCCGCATCGTGCATCTCGACGCTGCGCGAAAAGCTCCGCTCGCGTCGCCACGCGGCGCACTCCTCGGCGCTCGCCGCGACCGTCAGGGCGCCGAGCGGCAATGCCGTCGGATCGACGGCGGTGGCGTCGGCGCCTGCCGCGGCGCCGGCCGCGCCGACGATGACGGCGGCGAGCGACGACGCGACGGCGACGGCGCATCGCCGCCCCGGCATCGAACG
The DNA here is from genome assembly GCA_036722755.1 of Caldimonas sp. Classification (GTDB taxonomy): domain Bacteria; phylum Pseudomonadota; class Gammaproteobacteria; order Burkholderiales; family Burkholderiaceae_C; genus Schlegelella_A. Next base: position 1,143 of record DAIMIM010000382.1, read on the forward strand.
TCGGACGGGATGGACGCTCACGCGTTTTCCGATGGCTGCACGGTCAGCGTCTTGCACATCCGCACGCTCGCCTCGCGGCCACCGTAGTAGCCCGGAAGCAACTGCGTCTGCGCATAGCCCAGGCGTTCGTAGAACGCGCGCGCCGCGCGGTTGCCGTGGCGCGCCTCGAGCGTGACGCGGGTGATGCCGGCGATGCGTGCCGAAGCTTCGAGCCAGTCGACCAGGCTGCGGCCGACGCCGTGCCGGGCGTGGCCGGGGCGGACCGCCAGCAGCAGCAGATGCGATTCGTCGTCGCCGTATTTCATGATGCCGAAGCCGGCCCGCTCGCTGCCGCGAACGGCGACGACGACGTTGGTATCGGGATGGCGAAGGCCGCGCTGCACGCGTTCCCTGGTCCAGCTCCAGCCGAGCCCTTGCTCGATCAGGTCGCGCGACATCTCGGCGATGACGAGCGCGTCGGCGCGCGTCGCGAAACGGATCGAGGTCGTCGTCGAGTCGTGGTTCATCAGGGAACCCTTGTGCTGCGCACTTCCGTATTCGCCTTTCGGGCGGCCTGGCAGGCGCATGGTCGCTGCCGTGCCAGTGTGCAAAGCCTACCATCGCTGCCCATGGCCCGGCTGATCGCGCATCTCGACATGGACGCCTTTTACGCCTCGGTCGAGCTGCTGCGCTATCCGGAGCTGCGCGGCCTGCCGGTCGTGATCGGCGGTGGCCGCGACCGCGAGCCGCGCCTGCTGCCCGACGGCACACGCCGCTTCTTCGCGCTGCGCGACTACGTCGGCCGCGGTGTCGTCACAACGAGCACCTACGAAGCACGCAAGCTCGGCGTCTTCTCGGCCATGGGCATGATGAAGTCCGCGGTGCTGGCGCCGGACGCGATCCTGCTGCCGGTCGATTTCGACGAGTACCGCAAGTACTCGCGTCTCTTCAAGGCCGCCGTGCGCAGCGTCGCGCCGATCGTCGAGGACCGCGGCATCGACGAGATCTACGTCGATGTCGGCGACATTGCCGGCGTGCACGATGACGCCGGGCACGCCATCGGCCTGTCGCTGAAGGCGGCCGTGCGCGATGCGACCGGGCTCACGTGTTCGGTCGGCATCACGCCGAACAAGCTGCTCTCCAAGCTCGCTTCGGAGCTCGACAAGCCCGATGGACTGACGCTGCTCGGCCACGCCGACATCCCGGACCGCATCTGGCCGCTCGCCGCGCGCAAGGTCAACGGCATCGGCCCGAAGGCCGCGGAAAAGCTCGCCGCGCTCGGCATCCACACGGTCGGCGACGTCGCCGCGGCCGATCCGGCCTTCCTGATCGCGCAGTTCGGCAAGAGCTTCGGCGCCTGGTTGCATGCGGCGTCGCACGGCCTCGACGATCGGCCGGTCGTCACCTCGAGTGAGCCGGTGTCGATCAGCCGCGAGACGACGTTCGATCGCGACCTGCACGCGGTGCGCGACCGGGCCGAGCTCGGCGCCATCTTCACCGACCTCTGCGTGAAGCTGGCCGGCGATCTGGCGCGCAAGGGCTACGCGGCGAAGACGATCGGCATCAAGCTGCGCTTCGACGATTTCAAGATCGCGACGCGCGACCTGACGCTGTCCGCGCACACGCTCGACGGGCGCGAGATCCGCCGCGCCGCGGGCGAGTGCCTGAAGCGCGTCGACCTGGCGAGGCGGCTTCGCCTGCTCGGCGTGCGTGCCTCGAATCTCGAGACGCTGAGCGAGCTGGTGGCCGGCGGCGCGGCGCATGCACCGGCCGCCAAGGCAGACGAGACGCCGGCGAGGAGCGATCGAGGCCTGCCCCTGTTCGATGCGGCGCCGGGCTCGTCGGCATAGGCCGCCCGCGCCGGTGCTGTCGTAGCATCGGCGGATGTCCGCTGCCAACGCTCCCGTCATCACGCACATCGAAGACCTGCGCGAGATCGCCAGGCGCAAGGTGCCGCGCATGTTCTACGACTACGCCGATTCCGGCTCGTGGACGGAGAGCACCTACCGCGCCAACGAGGCGGACTTCCAGAAAATCAAGCTGCGCCAGCGCGTCGCCGTCAACGTCGAGACGCGGTCGCTGCGCACCAGGATGGTCGGCATCGACGTCGCCATGCCGGTGGCCCTGGCGCCGATCGGCATGCTCGGCATGCAGCACGCCGACGGCGAGATCCTCGCCGCGCGCGCGGCCGAGGCGTTCGGCGTGCCGTTCACGTTGTCGACGATGAGCATCGCCTCGATCGAGGACGTCGCGGCGAACACCAAGGCGCCGTTCTGGTTCCAGCTCTATGTCATGCGCGACCGCGAATTCATCGGCCGGCTGATCGACCGCGCCAAGGCCGCGAAGTGCAGCGCCCTGGTGCTCACGCTCGATCTGCAGATCCTCGGCCAGCGCCACAAGGACATCAAGAACGG
>DAIMIM010000383.1:0-3513 GCA_036722755.1 Caldimonas sp.
CCTAGCGACCGCGCCAGTTGGTGCGCATCGCGATCCAGAGCTTTCGGACCGGCGTCAACGCAATGCGCTGATGCAGCACCTGGAAGCCATCGGACTCGATCTCGCGCAACAGGCTGCGGTAGATGTTGGCCATCATGAGGCCGGGCTTTTGCGCGACGCGGTCGGCCTCGTCGAGGAGTGCCATCGCCTCGTCGTAACAGCGATCCGCGCGCGACGCCTGAAAGGCCATCAGAGCGCTGAAGCGCTCGCTGTATTTGCGCTCGAGCAGCTCGGCCGGCCTGACGTCGAACTGCTTGAGCTCGTCCAGCGGCAGGTAGATGCGACCGCGCCGCGCATCGTCGCCGACATCGCGGACGATGTTGGTGAGCTGCAGCGCCAGGCCCAGCTTGTGCGCATACGCGAGCGTCGATTCCCGGGTCCGACCGAAGATGTTCGCCGCGACCTCGCCGACGACGCCGGCGACGAGATCGCAATACCGCGCCAGGCCGGGGAAATCGAGGAAGCGCGACTGGTCGAGGTCCATCTGGCAGCCTTCGATGACCGCCAGCAGATGTCGCGGCTCGATGCCATAGGCGGCGGCGTGCGGCAGCAGGGCGCGCATCACCGGATGACTGGGCGATCCGGCGAAGCTGGAGGCGACTTCGCTGCGCCACCAAGCGAGCTTGGCAGCGGCCACGCCGGTGTCCGTGACCTCGTCGGCGACATCGTCGACCTCGCGGCAGAACGCGTAGAACGCCGTGATCGCGGCACGGCGTGGCGGCGGCAGGAAGAGAAACGCGTAGTAGAAGCTCGAGCCGCTCGCGGCGGCCTTGTCCTGGACGTACTGTTCGGGTGTCATCGTCGCGTCGTGCGTGCGCGTCACGCGATGCGCGCTCGGTCCGCCGGCGCTGCGACGCGACCCATGCGGAGCGCGCGCCAGGCGATGCGCGGCGCGTCCGCGGCGCCGAGCGTCGGCCGCTCGCGCAGCGTCGCCCCGTCGATCCGGTCGATCCGCTCGAGGATGCGCAAGCCTCCCTGGACGACCAGGCGCAGCTCCCAGCCGGCACGCCCGGGGATGGTGTGCGCGAGCGGCGCACCGAGCCGCATCATCTCGCGCGACCAACCCACGAGCTCCCGGACGAGCGCATGAACCGCCGCACCATCGCGGCCGGCGAGCAGGGCGTCCGGATCGACGCCATGGCGGCGACAGTCGGCCTCGGGCACGTAGAGCCGGCCGCGTCGTGTGTCGACGCCCAGGTCCTGCCAGAAGTTGGCGAGCTGCAAGGCCGTGCAGATCGCGTCGGAGCGCGCGAGCGCCTCGGCGCCGTCGATTCCGTAGAGATGAAGAAGAAGCCGGCCGACCGGGTTGGCGGAGCGCCTGCAATAGTCGAGAAGGGCCGGCCGATCGGCGTAGCGCGAGACCGTGACGTCCTGTGCGAATGCGTCGAGAAGCGCCGACAGTTGATCGATCGGCAGTCGGTGCCGCCGGATCGCGACCGAGAGCCGCCCGAACACCTGCGGCCAGCGCGAGGACCCTGCCTGGCCGGATGCCGTCGTGGCGAGATCGTCGCGGTAGGCGGCGAGGGCGAGCAGCCGATCGGCCGGGGCCGCGTCGCCTTCGTCGGCGATGTCGTCGGCCGTCCGCGCGAAGACATAGATCGCCTCGACTGCCGGGCGCAGGGCCGCCGGGCAGAGCCACGAGGCGACGGGAAAGTTCTCGTAGTGATCGACGGCCACGCGCCGATTGTCCATGCCCGGGAGCCGCGTGCGAGCCGTCGGGGGGGCGACCCGTTAAACTACCGGGCAGGACAACGAGGTCGCGCCGCGACCGCGCATGGCCGGCTCCTTGCCGCCAGCGTCCCTCCCGCGCGGGTGGCGAAATTGGTAGACGCACCAGGTTTAGGTCCTGACGCCTTCACCGGCGTGCGGGTTCGAGTCCCGCCCCGCGCACCAGCAACTTCTTGACTGCGAAGCATCATGGCCGTTCACGTTGAAACGCTCGACAAGCTCGAGCGCCGCATCACGCTTTCATTGCCGGCTTCGGCGATCACCTCCGAAGTGCAGACGCGCCTCAAACGCCTGTCGCGTACGGTTCGCGCCGATGGCTTTCGCCCCGGCAAGGTGCCGATGTCGGTCGTGTCGCAGCGCTATGGCTACTCGGTGCACAGCGAGGTCCTCAACGACAAGGTCGGCCAGGTCTTTTCCGAGGCCGTGAACGAGGCGAAGCTTCGCGTCGCCGGGCCGCCGCGCATCACCGAAAAGGTTGGCGCGCCCGAAGGCGAGGTCGCGTTCGACGCCACCTTCGAGGTCTATCCCGAAGTGAAGATCGGCGACCTGTCCGCCGCTCAGGTCGAGCGCGTGTCGACCGACGTCACCGACGAAGCGGTCGACAAGACGGTCGAGATCCTCAGGAAGCAGCGGCGCACGTTCCAGCAGCGTCCGGCCAGCGAGCCGGCGGCCGCGGGCGACCGCGTCACGATCGACTTCGCGGGCACGGTCGACGGCGTTCCCTTCGACGGCGGCAAGGCCGAGGCCTACCAGTTCGTCATCGGCGAAGGCCAGATGCTGGAGCAGTTCGATGCCGCCGTGCGCGGCATGAAGACGGGCGACTCGAAGACCTTCCCGCTGCAGTTTCCGGCCGACTACCAGGGCAAGGACGTCGCCGGCAAGGAAGCCGACTTCATGGTGACCTTGAAGAAGATCGAGGCGCAGCACCTGCCCGAAGTCGACGAGGCATTCGCCAAGGCGCTCGGCATCGCCGGCGGCACGGTGGAGTCGCTGCGCGGCGACGTCCGCAAGAACCTCGAGCGCGAGGTGAAGTTCAGGATCCAGGCGCGCAACAAGTCGAGCGTGATGGAAGCGCTGGTGAAGGCGTCGGATCTCGACGTGCCGAAGGCGCTCGTCGCCGGCGAGACTGAACGGATGGTCGAGCAGATGCGCGCCGACCTGAAAAAGCGTGGCGTCAAGGATGCCGAGACGGCGCCGATCCCGGCCGAAATGTTCCAGGGCGAAGCCGAGCGCCGCGTTCGTCTCGGCCTGGTGGTGGGCGAGCTCGTGCGCAGCCAACATCTGCAGGCCAAGCCCGATCAGTTGCAGGCGCACATCGAGGAGCTGTCGCAAAGCTACGAGAAGCCGAGCGAGGTGATGCGCTGGTATCTGAGCGACCGGCAGCGCATGGCCGACGTCGAAGCGGTGGTGGTCGAGAACAACGTCGCCAATCACGTGCTCGAGCGCGCGCAGGTGACGCCGAAGACGGTGCCGTTCGACGAGCTGATGGCCGGCTGAGCGCGTCCTTCGCCACGCCTCGCCGATCGGGCAGGCGAGCCGGCCGCTCCGGCCGTCTTGCCGCCACATAATCGGCCCCGATATGTCGACCTTGGTCGGGTCGATCAGCACAGCAACGAAGGATGTCCATGAGCGCGCTTGAAAGCACAGGTCTGGGGATGGTCCCCATCGTCATCGAGACGTCGGGACGCGGCGAGCGCGCCTACGACATCTACAGCCGCCTGCTGCGCGAGCGGCTCATCTTCCTGG
>DAIMIM010000384.1:0-3450 GCA_036722755.1 Caldimonas sp.
CGCCGAGATCATCATCCACAACGCCGCCTTCGATATCGGCTTCCTCGACGTCGAGTTGCGCCGTATCGGCCGGCCCGCGTTCACCACGCACGACGTGCGCATCGTCGACAGCCTGTCGATGGCCCGCGAGTCGTTTCCCGGAAAGTCCAACTCGCTCGATGCGCTCTGCAAGCGGTTCGAGGTGAGCACGCTCGGCCGCAGCCTCCATGGCGCCTTGCTCGACGCGGGCCTGCTCGCCGAGGTCTACGTGCGCATGACGCGCGGCCAGGACTCGCTGGTCATCGACGCGGCCGATGCGCTCGCCGCCGAATTCGCGGCCCGTCCGGTCGACTTCAGCGGCCTGACGCTGATCGTCATCGAGCCCGACGCGACAGAAGAAGCCGCGCATGCGGCCGTTCTCGCCGCCATCGACAAGGCCAGCAGCGGCCGCACCGTCTGGCGCGAGCCTGCGCGGGAGGCCGTGGCACAATGAAAGGCTTGCGTTGACGGCCTTGTTCGGGCCGCCGCACGGGCGGTTAGCTCAGGGGTAGAGCACGACATTCACACTGTCGGGGTCGGGGGTTCGAAACCCTCACCGCCCACCACGTTCGAAGGTCCGCGCCCGGTCGGGGCACGCCGCTTGCCTGGGATCGCGCGGACTCTTCCGTGAGCTCGGCGAACCCCTTGGCGTCAACTCGAAATTCAGGAACGTCACGCAGCGCGGCCGAGCGCAGCCAAGTCACGCACGAGTGGCTGCGCGCCTGCGAGGAGCTGCATCGCGCGTTGCTCACGCCGATGGGCCTGCCGCCCAGGCCATGGGCGGCAAAGGTCGCGCTGGCGCGCCAGGTCGACATTCTTCACGGCCATATGATCGTGGCTTGGGGACTGCTCGAGAAGTCTCCGTCCACCGCTCCCGAACGAGAGACATGAGCAAACCATCGACGCAGGATCTTCGCCGACAGGGCCTTCAGGCATGAACGACGACAAGGTACGCGTCCTCGTCGTCGACGACGAGCGCGACGGCGCCGATTCGCTCGCCGAGCTGCTGACCCTGAGCGGCTACGACGCCGAAGTGGCCTATGGCGGCGTCGAAGCGCTGGAGAAGGTCGAAGCGCATCGGCCGCATTGCGTGCTTCTCGACGTCGGCATGCCGGGCATGGACGGTGGCGAGCTGACCCAGCGGCTTCGCGCGCTCTATGGCGACGACATCGTCCTGGTCGCGATCACCGGCCGCGCCTGCGACGACACCCGCGTCGTGCCGACCTTCGCGCTGGTCGACCACTATCTGCAAAAGCCGGTCGATCCGGCCAAGCTGCGAAAGCTCCTGCCCAACCAGGCCGGCTGAGCGCAGCGCCGGCCGTTCAGGCCGGCCGCGGCTTGATCGGCGTGTAGAGCTGCTCCGCCGCGGCTTCGGGCTTCATCAGACGCCAGCGCTCGAGCTCGGCCAGGTCTGTCACCGAGCGGCGCGCCTCGTCGGCCTTGATGATCGGGTCGAGTTGCAGGACGCGGCCGACGCAGCGAGCGATCCATTCGTCGGTGTCCCGGACGTAGTCGCCGGCGGCCTGGAGGCGCTCGACCGGAATGCGCTCGGTCTGCTCGAAGCGTTGCGTGTCGTCGACGCCGCGATGCGTGTCCTCGAAGACATCGGCCGAGGCGGCGTGCGCCGCGACCTCCGAATCGGCCGCAGCCTCGGGCGCGAGCTGCCCGCGCGTGGGCCAGAGCCGATGGGCGAGATCGAGAAAGCTCGCCGGCTCCGCGCCGGCCTGCAGGTTGGCGAGGCGGAGCACGAACCGGTCGATCCACTGCTCGCGGGTGACGTTGAAATCCATGCGCTCAGGCCTCCTGCCATTCGCCGTTGACCAGCAGCTCGTGCGGGCCGAACTGAGCCTTGTAGGCCATCTTGCCGCTTCCGTCGATCCAGTAGCCGAGATAGACATGGGCCAGGCCGAGCAGGCGCGTCTGCGCGATCTGCCAGAGCACGTTGTAGGTGCCGTAGCTCGTCTTCGGCTCGGGCTCGAAGAAGGTGTAGACGGCCGACAGGCCATCGTTCAGCACGTCGAGGATGGAGACCATCTTGAGCGCGCCCTGGCCGTCGGGCGACGGCTCGCGAAACTCGACCAGCCGCGAATTGACGCGGCTCTGCAGCAGGAACTGCGTGTATTGGTCGATCGAGTCGTGGTCCATGCCGCCGCCGATGTGACGGCCGGCCTGGTAGCGCAGGTAGAGCTGGTAGTGCTCGGGCACGAAGCACAGGCGCAGCACCCGCGCCTCGAGTTGGCCGTGCGCGCGCTCGGCGCGTCGCTGGCTGCGCGAAGGCACGAAGGCGGCGACCGGAACGCGCAGCGGCAGGCAGGCGCGGCAGCCGTCGCAGTACGGCCGGTAGGTGAACATGCCGCTGCGCCGAAAACCGTTGGCGACGAGGCCGGAATACGCGTCGGCGTGGATCAGGTGGCTCGGCGTCGCCACCTGCGATCGCGCCATGCGGCCCGGGATGTAGCTGCACGGGTAAGGCGCCGTCGCATAGAACTGCAGCGAGGCGAGCGGGAGCTCCTTCGGGTGGGTCATCGCGATGCGCCGTCACCGGCAGAGGGCTTGTCGATGGCGATGCCGAGCTCACTCCACATCCGCAAATCATAGGTCCAATCGGTGACCGGATGCATCGCAAGCGCCGCGCCGACACGGCCGAGGAAACTCTGGCGCGCCAATTCCCGGCCACCGAACGAGGCGAGGTGGCTGGTCCGCTGCTGGCAGTCGATCGTCTCGATGCGATTGGTGCGGCAGAAGGCGACGAGCGCGGCCAGCGCGATCTTCGACGCGTCGGTGCGGTGCGCGAACATCGACTCGCCGAAGAACATGCGGCCGAGCGAGACGCCATAGAGCCCTCCCGCCAGCTCCCCGTCGATCCAGGTCTCGACGCTGTGCGCAGCGCCGGCGTCGTGCCAGCGGCAATAGGCGTCGATCATCTCGGGAACGATCCACGTGCCGCCCTCGCCGCCGCGTGGCGCCGTCGCGCAGGCGGTGATGACGGCGCGAAAGTCGTGGTCGATCCGCACGTCGCAGCCCGGCGTGTCGACGAATCGCCGCAACGTTTTTCTCAGCGACCGAGCCAGCTTGAATTCACCCGGCAGCAGCACCATCCGCGGGTCGGGCGACCACCAGAGAATCGGCTGGCCGCGGCTGTACCAGGGAAAGATGCCCTTGCCGTAGGCCTCGGCCAGCCGCTGGGTGCCGAGGCCACCACCGGCCGCGACCAGCCCCGGAGCCTCGCTCTCGGCGCCGAGCGCCTCGTGCGCCTCGGGCAGCGGATCGTCCGCCCCCTGCAGCCAGCGAATCACGCCGCCGCGCTCACACGGCGGCCGCGACCGGTTTTTTCTGGGTCAGCGCGACGCCGTGACGCACCGCCACGATCTCGGCGAGGATCGAGACGGCGATCTCGGCCGGCGTGCGGCTGCCGATGTCGAGGCCGATCGG
>DAIMIM010000385.1:0-3421 GCA_036722755.1 Caldimonas sp.
GCGCAAGCGCCGCCGAAACTGCGCTGCCCCCGCAACGGTACGGTGAACGAAGCCGGTGTCTCGTCGTCGAGGCAACGCTTCAATCCTGGTGCACATACCACTGAAGGCGCGAGCTTTCGGGAAGGTCGCCAGGGTCGCTTCATCAGCCCGGATACCGGCCAACGAGAGAGCGGCGCCAAGTGCGTCGCTCATATCGCATGCGGCCGCGGGGAAGCGGCTCGTGTGCCGCTGTTCGGGCTCCTCCACCATGTGTTCCATTCATCGCAACGGACTGCGCGCGCCGAAGGCCGCGCGCCGCTCGGCATGCCTTCTCGCCTCTCTCTGCTTCGGCGCCGCGGCGCAATCCCAGCTCGATCCCGTCGTCGTCACGGCGACGCGCGAGCCACAGCCTCTCAGCGGCAGCAGCGCCGACGTCGTCGTCATCGACGCCGAGACGATCCGCGACACGACCGCCGATTCGGTCGAGGAGCTGCTGCGGCGCCACGCCGGCATCCAGCTCAACCGAAACGGCGGCCCGGGCCAGAGCTCGGGCTACTTCATCCGAGGCGCGAGCACCAACGGCACGATCGTCCTGATCGACGGCGTCCGCATCGGCTCGGCGACGCTCGGCCAGGCCGACCTGGAAGCCCTCAGCCTGGCGCAGATCGACCACATCGAGGTGCTGCGCGGTCCGGCGTCGAGTCTCTACGGCGCCGACGGCGTCGGCGGCGTCATCCAGATCTTCACGCGCCGCGGTGACGGGAGCCCGCGCGTCACAGGCGGCGCCGCGATCGGCGGCTATCGTTCGCGCCAAGGCGATGTCGGCGTCAGCGGATCCAGCGGCGAGATCGACTACGCCGCCACCATCGGCATGGAGCAGAGTCGCGGCGTCTCCGCGATCCGGCCCGGCGATCAGTTCGGGCTCTTCAACCCCGACGACGACGGTTTCGCGCGCAACGTCGCCAACGTCCGCTTCGGCTACACGCCGGCGCCCGGGCACAGGATCGGCATCGGCGTGCTCGAGACCCGTCTCGACGCGCAGTACGACTCCGCCGAATTCGATGCCGCGTTCAACGCCGATCCTTCACCTGACTTCCGCAACCGGCTCGACACGCGGCTTGCCTCGGTCGACTACCGCGGCGTCGTCACGACGCTGTGGACGACGACCCTGCAGCTCGCGAACGTTCTCGATGATTCGAAAAGCGGCGGCACGGCCATCAGCCGTCTGACGACGCATCGCGACCAGGCGACCTGGCAGAACGCGCTGCATCTCGGGCGCGACCAGCAGCTCGTCATCGCCTACGAATACTTGCGCGAGCGTGCCAGCGGCGACAATTTCCCGGTCGAGCCGAATCGACACAACAACGCGCTGATGCTCGGCTATTCCGGCATGCTCTGGTCGAACGGCCTGCAGGCCGATGTCCGCTACGACGACAACTCCGTCTATGGCAGCAACAAGACCGGTCGGCTCGGCTGGAGCTACGAGATCGCTTCGGGTCTCAAGGTTCGCGCGCTCGCCGGCACCACGTTTCGCGCGCCGACCTTCAACGATCTCTACTTTCCGTTCTTCGGCATTGCGACGCTCAGCCCCGAGCGTGGCCGCAGCATCGAGGCAGGAGTGACGTGGCAGAGCGGTGCAACGAGCGCGGCGGCGACGGTCTATCGCAACCGCGTCAGCAACCTCATCGGCTTCGACCCCGATCCGAACGGCACCGACTGCCCGCCCGGCTTCTTCGGCTGCGCGGCCAACACGTCGCGGGCGCGATTGCAGGGCGCGACGTTCAGCGCCGCGCAGCGCTGGCGCGGCCTGGACCTGCGCGCGACGCTCGATCTTCTCGACGCGACCGATGCCGACACCGGCGTGCGACTGGCACGTCGCGCCGCCCACCAGGAGACGCTCGCCGCCGACTACGCGAGCGGCCCGTGGAGCATCGGCGGCTCGCTCGTCGATGTCGGCTCACGGCCGGATGGCGGCGTCGTCCTCGGTGGCTATGCGGTCGTCGACGTGTGGGCGACGTGGCGATTTCAGCCGAAGTGGAGGCTCGACGCCAAGCTGCTGAACGCGCTCGACCACCGCGTCGAGCCGGTCCGCGACTACCAGGGTCTCGGGCGCCAGGCGTGGCTTGGCATCCGCTACGACGGGCAGGGTTTGTGAGGCATCGGTTTGCATAGCCGCCGCGCGCTCGTCGCCGCATCGTTCGTTGCGGTGGCGGCCTGCGCGCTCGGCGTGCTCGCCGGATCGACCGGCCTCGCGTCGCTGTCGTCGGACATCTTCTGGCAGATCCGCGTGCCGCGCGTTCTCGCCGGCTTCGGCAGTGGCGCCGCGCTCGCCGTCTCGGGCGCGCTCATGCAGCTCCTCAGCCGCAACGCGCTGGCCGACCCCTACGTGCTCGGCGTTGCCGGCGGCGCATCGGTCGGTGCGCTCGGCACGATGCTGCTGTTCGGCGCCGGCAGCGCCATGCTGGCGGAGTGGGGCGTCGCCATCGGCGCCGCGATCGGCGCCATGCTCGCTGCGACGCTGCTGTTCGCGCTGATGGGCCGGCGCCTGGCCGGTCCGGTCTCCGCTGCGCAGGGCGATGCGTCGACGTCGCTGTTGCTGGTCGGCATCATGATCGGCTCAGGCTGCTCCGCCGTCGTGTCGTTGATCCTCACCCTGGCCAGCGAGGGCCAACTGCGCGGCATGGTGTTCTGGCTGCTCGGCGATCTCAATGGCGCGACGCATTGGGAGATCGTCTGGCTCGCGCTCGCCGCCGCGCTCGCGCTGGTCCTGCCGACCGCGCGGCAGCTCGACTGGCTGGCACGCGGCGACGCCTGGGCCGCGACGCTCGGCGTGCCGGTGGCGCGGCGGCGCATCGTCGTCATCGGCGCCGCCTCGATCGCGACCGGTGCAGCGGTCGCGACAGCCGGCGCGATCGGCTTCGTCGGCCTCGTCGTTCCGCATGCCTTGCGTCTTGTCGGGGTCCGGTCGGCCGCGGCGCTGCTGCCCGCGAGCGCACTCGGCGGCGGCGCATTCGTCGTTCTCGTCGACGCGGTGGCGCGAACGATCGTCGCGCCCATGCAGTTGCCGGTCGGCGTGCTGGCGGCGGCAGTCGGCGTCCCGACCTTCATCGTCATGCTGCTGCGCCGGCCTCGAGGCTCGCGGTCGTGAGCGCGCAGATCGGCGCGGGCCCGTCCGGCGTGGAGCTGCAGGTCATCGATCTGCGCCTCACTGCCGGCGGCGCGCCGAGCTCGCGGCCACTTTTCACTGCGCTGCGCTGTCGCGTCGCCGCAGGCGAGCGCTGGGTTGTGATCGGACCCAACGGCTCGGGCAAATCGTCACTGCTCGCCGCCATCGCCGGCGTCTTTCCGATCGCTGCAGGCGAGGTGCGCATCGACGGCACGCCGATCGCCGACTGGAAGGCCGCGGCGCTGGCGGACCGACGCGCATGGAGCCCGCAGTTCT
>DAIMIM010000386.1:0-3417 GCA_036722755.1 Caldimonas sp.
GACGCGGCCACGCATGTCGTGATGCTGCCTGCGGTCACCGTGGTCGGCCACCGCGACGCGGTTCGGGTCGCCTACGCGCCGGGCGCAGCCGAGCCGTCCAGCGCCGAATGACAAGCGCCGGCGCAAGCCGGCGCACCGGGCAGCGGGTCGCGTCCATCGAAACCGTCGCCTCGCCACACGAACCGCGGCCTCGAGCCGCGGTTCTCACATCTGGCGGAACACGTGCAGGTAGCTGCGGCTCACCGGCAGCACATCGCGGCGGCCTTTCAGCCGCACTTCCGCCGTTTCGTTGAAGCCGCGATCGACCTGCTCCACGAGACGCAGGTTGACGATGACGGAACGGTGAATCTGCGCGAATGCGTTCGGGTCGAGCTCGTCGGCGAGCTCGCGGATCGTCTTCCTGATCAGCGCCTCGCCGCCTTCCCAGGCAACCAGCGTGTACTTCTCGTCGGAGCGCAGGAAGGCGACCTGATCGACCGGAATCAGCCGCACGCTGGTACCGACCGACGCACGGATCCACTGCAGGTACCTCGGGCGCCCAGCCGTGTCGCGAGACTGCATTTCGGCGGCGAGGCGGTCGAGCACGGCGTCGAAATCGCCGGCGAGCGGCTGCGGCCTGGCCAGGCGGCCCTTGATGCGGGCGATCGAATCGGCCAGCCGCGCGTCGTCGAACGGCTTGACGAGGTAGTCGATGGCGCCGTGCTCGAAGGCCTGCACCGCATAGTGCTCGTGCGCGGTGACGAAGACGACCTCCGCGCGCCGCGCGATGGCGCGCGCCGCGTCGATACCGCTCAGGCCCGGCATGTGCACGTCGAGGAAGGCGACGCGCGGCAGGTGCGTCTCGAACAGCTCGATCGCCTCGCGCCCGTTGCGCGCCTCGGCGACGATCGCCAGCTCCGGCCAGAGCCGCCCGAGATGGGTGCGAAGCCGCTCGCGCAGGAGCGGCTCGTCATCGGCAATGAGCGCGCTCGGAGGAGTGGTCTGGCTCATCGGACCGCGGGCGCTGCGGCTGCGCTCACGCCGCCGCCGGGCGGCCGACGATGATTTCGGCGCACAGGCCGTGCGGCCGCACATCGTGCAGCTCGAGCTGTGCCGACGCGCCGAAGAAGCTGCGCAGGCGGCTCTCCAGATTGACCAGGCCGGTGCCGTGCACCGCCGAATCGTCCATGCCGACGCCGCTGTCGATGACGCTCACATGCAGCACCTCGCTGCCGGTCTCGCGACGCGCGCTGACGTCGATCCGGCCACCGCGCTCGCCCGGATCGATGCCGTGGCGCACGGCGTTTTCCACCAGCGTGAGAATGCTCATCGGCAGGAATTCGAGGCTCTCGAGTCCGGCAACGACGTCGATCGAGAAGTCGAGCCGATCGGGCATCCGCATGTGCATCAGCTCGAGATAGGCGCGCACCAGCGACAGCTCGGTGCCCAGCGTCGACGCGCGCGCGTGCAGTTTGGGCACCGCCGCGCGCAGATACGCGATCAGGCTCTTCAGCACCGGCCCGGCCTGCGGCGATCCCGACTCGACCAGCGCCTGCACGTTGGCCAGCGTGTTGAACAGGAAATGCGGCTCGATCTGCGCCTGCAGGACACGCAGCCGCGCATCGAGCGCTTCGCGCTCGAGCGTGCTGCGCTCGAGCGCGAACGCGAGCTGCTCGGCGTGCGCCTGCGAGTCGCGCTCCCGGTAGAGCGCGCCGAGCGCGAGCAGCGGTGCGACCAGCAACACCGTGGCAGTGATGTAGAGGAAGCCCAGGACCCGGCCCTCGTGCGCGAGCATCTCGGTCAGGTCGCCGCCGACGCTGGGAAGGTAGGCCAGCAGGGTCGCGATCGGTGTGGCGACGACGACTGCCAGCACCTGCGTCAGCCACGGCGGCATGCGCCGCGGCTGCCAGGCGCCGGCCACACCGAAGGCAAGGAGCAGGAACGCCGCGATGAAGACCATCCGTGCCGCCAGCACCGCGAACGGCACGGAGAAGACCGGATTCAGCACCGCCGCCGCGAGCACGGCCAGCAGCACGGCCAGCGCCGCGCGGCGCCAGGTCAGGGCCTGCAGGACGGCCCGGATGGCTCGACGCGGCGGCGCTGCGTCGGAGGAGGTCGCCTTCGCGGAATGCATGCGTCGACGATAGCCCGTCGCGACATCGCGCCGAGCCCGGTGCGACGAAGCGCGGGAAGCGCGGAGCGAACGACGGCCCCAGGGCCTGTGAACGCGACGGGAGGGTTCGCGCCGGGGTGGCGCAGGCCCTAGGCGCCGGCGCGCTGCAGCTTCGCGTCCATCGCCTGCTCGAGGCTGTCGGCGCTGTCGACGAGGTGGTCTCGCGCCTCCTCGCTGAGGCCCGGGCGGACGGCCGCGACGCGGATCTTCGCGAGCAGGACCTTGGCCTGCGCGCGGACGACGCTGCGCGTGTCGGCGCGACTCGATGCGCTGGGCCGTAGCAGCATCGCCGCGATCCGGTTGATGTGGTCGCGCTGCACTTCGCGACGCAGCGGCGCGATGTCGCCGTGGCCGTCGAGCTCGCTCCACACCGCCTGCGTCAGGCGGGTGTTGAGCTCGGCCATGCGCAAGGCGCGGCCCGCGCCGGCCGGCGCCTTCTCGCTGCTTTCGAGCAGGCGCGTCGCCACCATGTCGCTCATCAGATAGCCGAGCAGGGCCCGCTGCAATCCGAGCACCTGCTCCGACGCCGAATAGTCGGTCTGCGCCGAGCCGGTGCCGCCGGCGATCGCCTCGAGCCGTTCGCTGAAGTCGGCGCCGAGCTTGCGCTGCAGCGCCGGCGAGAGCCGGAAGCTGTCGGCCGCGAGCAGACTGCCGGTGATGACATCGAGCGCGGCACGCTGCTCGGCGACCGGCACCGGCGAGAGCGGGTCGCGACCGGTGCCCGGTGCGTCGCGCACCGTGCGCACGCCGCCGATCTGGCGCGCCAGCACATAGGCGGCGCGGGTCACGTCGCCGAGGGCGTAGCTCACGGATCGCTTGAGCACGTTGTAGTCCTGGTCGGGACGCAGTTGCCGCGTTTCCTGGCGTTGCAACAGCTCGCGGGCGATGGCGACGCGCTTTTTCGCGAACACCACCGGGTCGCTGCCCAGATCGAACGGCAGCGATTCCGGGTCGATGCCGATGAAGGCGTCTTCATCCGTGCCGTAGGCGAGCAGCGGCTCGGCGCTGCGGCTGGCGATGCGTTCCAGTGCGGCGCGTTCCTCGGCCGCCGTCAGCCCCGAGGGCAGCGGCTCGTACGCATACTCGATCGCCCAGTAGTCGTACGGGCCGAGCGTGTCGTTGAACGGCGTGCCGTAGTGATCGCGCGGTTCGTCGGCGGAATTCAGGTTGATCGGCGCGTACTCCATCACCGAGCCGGCGATGCCGTGCGCCTTCGTGAACGCCGGATCGGCCAGCTGCTGCTGCGTGTAGACACGCGAAGCGCG
>DAIMIM010000387.1:0-3416 GCA_036722755.1 Caldimonas sp.
TGGTCGAGGCCGGTTGGGTCACCCTGACTGGCGAAGTGGACTGGGAATTTCAACGTCAGTCCGCCACCGCAGCCGTCCGTTATCTCCTGGGTGTGATCGGTGTCAGCGACGAAATCTTGATCAAGAAACCCAAGGTGTCCTCGAGCGCCGTCAAGTCAGACATCGAGGCGGCATTGAAGCGGCGCGCCACGGCTGATGCGCAAAAGATCTCGGTAGAAGTCCATGGCGCGGATGTGACGTTGACAGGAAAAGTTCACAGTTGGTCCGAGCGTGACCTGGCGAGGAATACGGCGTGGGGCACTTCCGGAGTGCAGACCGTGAAGGACAACATGACCGTCACCTATTGACGGCTCATGCAAGCCTGGCGCAATCCAGGCCTTCGCCGATCATGCGGCGATGAACACCGACACCACCTGCACACTGCCTGCAAGCGTTCTCACGCTGCCCCAGCTCTTTGGTTGGCGAGTGGCCGCGACGCCACTCGCCGAGGCCTACCGACAGTTCGACGTCCATGCGGGCACGTGGGCAAGCATCAGCTGGGCCGAAGCCGGCGTGCGGGTCGCGGGCTGGACCGATGCGCTGGCCCGCCTCGATTTGCCGCACGGCTCGCGCATCGCGATCCTCTTGCCCAACGGCATCGACGCTGTGTGCATCGACCAGGCGGCTCTGGCGCTGGCATGCGTGCCGGTGCCACTGCACGCCATCGACAACCCGGAGAGCATTGCCTACATCCTCGGCGACAGCGACGCCGCGCTGCTGGTCGCGACATCCGACACGCAATGGCGGGCCATTGCATCCCTGGGTCTGGCGCTGCCGGCTTTGCGTCAGGTGGTGATCGTGCAACACGAGGACGGGGCGACCGACGACATTGGCACACCCCCGCTCCAGTCCTTGAACCAATGGCTTTCATCGCCCGGCGATGCACGCTTCGCCCGCGCGTCGGCCCAGCAACCGCCCACAGGGGACGAACTCGCCGCGCTGGTCTATACGTCAGGCACCACCGGCAAGCCCAAGGGAGTCATGCTCACGCATGCGAATGTGATGTCGAACGTCGGCGCCACGCTGGCCCGCGTGGCGCCGCTGCCGAGCGATCTATTCTTGTCGTTCCTGCCCCTGTCGCACACGTTCGAGCGCACCGCAGGCTACTACCTGCCGATTGCCGCGGGCTGTTGCGTGGCCTATGCGCGCTCAGTGGCGCAGCTGGCGGAAGACCTCAAGACGGTGCGCCCGACGATCCTGATCTCGGTGCCGCGCATCTACGAGCGCGTTCACGGCAAGCTGCAAGCGATGCTGGCAGGCTCGCCACTGAAGTCGCGCTTGTTCGAGTGCGCCGAGGCGGTCGGCTGGCGGCGGTTCTGCCGCCGGCAAGGCCTCCCCCTGGACGGGCCCGCCTCGAAGGTTCTGGATGAGCTGGCGTGGCTGTTGCTGGAGCCCCTGGTCGCCCGTCGCATGCTCGCGCAGTTCGGCGGACGGCTGCGCGTGGCGGTGAGCGGCGGTGCACCATTGTCGAAACCGATCGCACGCTGCTTTCTTGGCCTGGGCCTGCCAATCCTGCAGGGCTACGGCATGACGGAGACCTCTCCCGTCGTGGCGGCGAATGCACCGGACGACAATGATCCGGCCACCGTGGGTCGACCACTGCGCGGTGTGGATGTGCGCATCGGCGACAACCTCGAGTTGCAAGTGCGCGGGCCCAATGTGATGCGCGGCTACTGGAAACGCGATGACGACACCTGGCGTGCCTTCATCGATGGATGGCTTCGTACCGGCGACCAAGCGGCGATCGAAGCCGGCCGCATCCGGATCCTCGGCCGCCTGAAAGAGATCATCGTCACCTCAACGGGCGAGAAGATTGCACCGGCGGATCTGGAACTGGCGATCACCGGAGATCCGCTGTTCGAAATGGCTTACGTCTTCGGCGACAACCGGCCCTTCGTCGCCTGCATCGTGGTGTTGAACCATGCCCTGTGGACGCAGCTTGCCGCGAGCCTCCAACTCGACCCGTCGGCGCCATCGAGTCTGCAGGAGAGCACCGCACGTTCGGCCGCGTTGGAGAGAATCAGGGCGCTGACACGCGGCTTCCCGCAATACGCCCAGCCACGCGCCGTGGGGCTGACGCTGCTTGCGTGGACCACGGAAAACGCCTTGATGACACCCACGCTCAAGATCAAACGCAACAACCTGGCCGCGCACTTCAACGCGCAGATCGAGGCGTTGTACCAGCACTGACTTGAGCAGTGCACCTCCCGCCGGCGCGCGCAGCGCCAGGTTCGCTTCGTCTTGCGCGCAGCTCTCAGCGAGGAACACCTCCTTCGTGTCCTCAACCATCCTGCTGTTGAAGGTCAGCACGTGGAATTCCGGCATCACGCTGACGCCCGTGACCTTGGCATGGAACTCCTTGGCGAAGCGAATACCTGCAGCCTCCGCTGTCTCTCACTCACCGTCAGCGAGCTTGATGGCGATCAACTTCGCTTGCAAGGATCGCTTTATCGTCGGTGCTTCAGGTTGAAGCAGAGGTCGCCGCCATGTGTCTCATTCGTGAAGAAGACCTTTCATGAGCGGTCTCCCGATCGGGCCCCGCGTTGCACTCGTCAGCGGTGGTACCACCGGCATCGGCGCCGCCATTTCCGAAGCGCTTCTGGCGACCGGCTATCGCGTCGCCTCGAACTACGCGAACCAGCACGCCACCGCCGACGCCTTTGCCACCCGCACAGGCATCCCGGTGTTCGCCTGGAATGTGGCTGATCTGGATGCGTGCCTGGACGGCGTCGCCCGAGTCCGGGCATCGCTCGGGCCGGTGGACGTGCTCGTGAACAACGCCGGGATCACGCGCGATGCAATGCTTCACAAGATGACCGCAACGCAATGGCGTGAGGTGATCGATGTCGACCTGGGCGGCTGCTTCAACATGTGCCGAGCCGTCATCGACTCGATGCGCGAGCGCCGCTTCGGCCGTGTCGTCAACATCAGCTCGGTCAACGCTCTGTCAGGCCAAGCGGGGCAAACCAACTACGCGGCGGCCAAAGCCGGAATGATCGGCTTCACCAAATCGCTGGCGCTCGAAGGCGCCACGCGCAACATCACCGTCAACGCGATTGCGCCGGGCTACACCGACACCGCAATGGTGAGCGCGGTGCCACCCGACGCGCTGGAACAGATTTTGAAGAGCGTGCCGGCGGGTCGTCTTGCCGCGCCGGCCGAGATCGCTCGAGGCGTGGTTTTTCTCGTCGCCGACGACGCGGGTTTTATCAATGGCATCACGCTGTCGATCAACGGCGGCAAGTACTTGTCCTGAGGCTCTCGAGATGAACATGATGAAAGCCGCTGCCGTTCACAGCTTCGGCCGAGCCCTGCGCATCGAGGCTGCTGACTCCCGACGATTGGCTGGCGGCGACCCAACCGGTCTCGGGCACATG
>DAIMIM010000388.1:0-3404 GCA_036722755.1 Caldimonas sp.
GCGCCGCCGATGCCAGCGTCGACCTCGTCGAAGATGAGCGTTCCCGGCGCCGCCTCGCCGGTGTCGAGCTCGCTCGTGACGACGGCGACCGACAGGGCGATGCGCGAGAGCTCGCCGCCGGAGGCGACCTTGCCGAGCGGGCGCGGCGTCGTTCCGGCATGGCCGGCGACGAGGAACTCGGCCGACTCGAGGCCGAACGACTGCGGCGCCTCCGCCGCCTCGAGTACGACCTCGAAGAGGCCGCCCTCCATGCCGAGTTGCTGCATCGCCTTCGAGACGGCCGCGCCGAGCTTCGGCGCCGCGGCACGGCGCGCTGCGGAGACGCGCTTCGCTTCGCTGTCGTAAGCGGCCCGCGCCGCGTCGCGAGCAGCGCGCAGGGCGTCGAGATCGGTGGCCGCGTCGAGCGCACGCAGCTCCGCTTTCCACTCCGACACAAGCGCGGCCAGCTCGGCCGGCGGCCGGCGATAGCGCCGCGCCAGACCGATCCACGCCGACATGCGCGCGTCGAGGGCGCCGAGGCGCTCGGGGTCGAGCTCGGTGCGGTCGAGATAGCTCGACAGCGTGTGCGCCGCGTCGCGAAGCTGCGCTTCGGCGCCTCGCAACGCCTCGATCGTTTCGGCGAGTCGCGCATCGAAGCCGGCGACGCCTTGCAGCGCATCGATGGCCTGGCCGACCAGCGATTCGGCGTCGCTGGCGCTGCTGCCCGCGTCGCCGCCCGACACGGCACTGAACGCGGCGCGCGCGGCGTCGATCAGCGACTGGCCGTTGGCCAGGCGGGTGTGCTCGGCGTCGAGCTCCGACCACTCGTCGGCGCCGGGAGCGAGCTTGTCGATCTCGCCGACCTGCCAGACCAGGCGTTCGCGCTCGCGTTCGAGATCGGCCTGCTTGCCGCTCGCCGCTTCGAGCGCCTGCGTCGCGCCGCGCCAGGCCGCCCAGCAGGCGGCGAGCGGCTTGGCGTCGATGCGCGCGTAGGCGTCGAGGACAGCGCGCACCGAGGGCGCGCGCGTCAGGCTCTGCCAGGCGTGCTGGCCGTGGATGTCGACCAGCCACTCGGCGGCCTCGCGCAATTGCGAGATGGTCGCGGCGCCGCCGTTGATCCACGCGCGGCTCTTGCCTTGCGCATCGATCGTGCGGCGCAGCAGCAGCCGGTTCGCATCTTCGGCCGACGCGTGCTCGAAGCCCGCCTCGGCCAGCCAGGCGCCGAGCGACGCCGGTGAGTCGAATTCGGCGCTGATCTCGGCACGCGCTGCGCCTTCGCGGACGACGCCCGCTTCGCCGCGGCCACCGAGCGCGAGCTGCAAGGCGTCGACGAGGATCGATTTGCCGGCGCCGGTTTCGCCGGTGAGCACGGTCAGCCCGGACGCGAACTCGATCTCGAGCGCATCGACGATCACGAAGTCGCGGATCGCGAGGCGAAGCAGCATGACGGCTAGTGTCCCGCGGCCCAGTGCAGCTTGCTGCGCAGGGTCGCGAAGTAACTCCAGCCGCGCGGGTGCAGGAAGCGGGCGCGGTGCGCCGACCGACGCACGTGGACCCGGTCGCCGTGGGCGATGCTGGTGAGCGACTGCATGTCGAAGTTCACGCTGGCGTCGCGGCCGGCGACGATCTCGATCGCGACCTCGCCGGTGTCGGGCACGACGATCGGCCGGTTCGAGAGATCGTGCGGCGCGATCGGCACGAGCAGCCAGCCGGCGATGCCGGGGTGCAGGATCGGCCCGCCTGCCGAAAGCGCATAGGCCGTCGAACCGGTGGGCGAGGCGACGATGAGGCCGTCGGCGCGCAGGTTGGCGACGAACTCGCCGTCGATCTCGATCTTCAGCTCGACCATGCCGGCAGTCGCGCCGCGGCTGACGATGACGTCGTTCAAGGCGACGCCTTCGAAGATCGTCGCACCGTCGCGCTTGACGTTGCCTTCGAGCAGCGTTCGTTGCTCCTCGTCGTAGTCGCCCTCGAGCATGGCGGCGAGCGTCTCGGCGAAGCCTCCGTAGGCGACGTCGGTGATGAAGCCGAGCCGGCCCTGGTTGATGCCGATCAGCGGCGTGCCATGGCGTGCGACCTGCCGGGCGATTCCGAGCATGGTGCCGTCTCCGCCGAGGACGATCACGACATCGCAATCGCCGCCGATCGCGGAGGCCGCCAGCGCCGGCCAGGCATCGATGCCGGTGTTGCGCGCCGTCTCGCCCTCGATCGAGACGCGCACGCCGCGCGCGACCAGAAAACGAGCGATCGACTCGAGCTCTTCGCGGATGCCGCCGGACTGGAATTTGCCGACGAGCGCAGCGTGCCGGAAGCGTGTCGACATGCGCGGGATTACACCACAGCGACCCTTTTTGCCGCAGGCGAAAATGGCCTCGCCTGACCTCTCTCATACCATGCTGGACGAGCGCGCCAAGACCCTGCTGAAAGCCCTGGTGGAACGCTACATCGCCGATGGCCAGCCCGTCGGCTCGCGCACCCTCTCGCGCGCCAGCGGCCTCGAGCTCTCGCCGGCGACGATCCGAAACGTCATGGCCGATCTCGAGGAGCTCGGCCTCATCGCCAGCCCGCACACCAGCGCCGGCCGCATTCCCACGGCGCGCGGCTACCGCCTCTTCGTCGACACCATGCTGACGGCGCAGCCCCGGCAGCTCCCCGAAGCGGCGCAGGGCAACGCGTTCGAGGCGCAATTGAGCGCCGAGCAGCCACAGCGCGTCATCGCCAACGCGGCGCAGCTGCTGTCGAGCCTGTCGAACTTCGTCGGCGTGATCACCGCGCCGAAAAAGCCCAGCGTGTTCCATCACATCGAGTTCATGCGGCTCTCGGAACGGCGCGTGCTCGTCATCCTGGTCGCGCCCGACGGCGATGTGCAGAACCGCGTCATCTTCACCGCGCAGGACTACACGCCCTCGCAGCTGCTGGAGGCGAGCAACTACCTGACTGCGCACTACGCGGGCCTCACCATCGAAGACGTGCGTGAGCGCCTGAAGACCGAGGTCGACGCGCTGCGCAGCGAGATCAGTGCCTTGATGCAGGCGGCGGTGCAGGCCGGCAGCGACGCCATCGCCGAAAGCCACGAAGAGGTCATCGTCGCCGGCGAGCGGAACCTCCTGACGGTTCAGGATTTCTCGAGCGACATGGGCAGCCTGCGCAAGCTCTTCAACCTGTTCGAGCAGAAGACGCAGCTGATGCGGCTGCTCGAGGTCTCGAGCCGCGCCGAGGGCGTGCGCATCTACATCGGCGGCGAGAGCATGGTCGTGCCGTTCGAGGAGCTCTCGGTCGTCTCGGCGCCCTACGAGGTCAACGGCATCGTCGTCGGCACGCTCGGCGTGATCGGGCCGACGCGCATGGCCTACAACCGCATGATCCAGATCGTCGACATCACGTCGCGGCTGGTGAGCAATGCGCTGAGCACGAAGTAGCGACGC
>DAIMIM010000389.1:0-3388 GCA_036722755.1 Caldimonas sp.
GGCTTGCGGGTGGGCAAGCTTATCAATCAGTACAAGGTGGCCAAGCACTTCGAGCTGGCCATCGGCGAGAACACCTTCAGCTTCGCGCGCAAGCTCGATGCCATCGCCGCCGAAGCCGCGCTGGACGGTATCTACATCATCCGCACCTCGGTGAGTGCGGCGCAGATGGATGCGGCCGCTTGCGTGCGCAACTACAAGTCTCTGGCCAACGTCGAGCGGGCCTTTCGCTCGCTCAAGACGATCGACCTGAAGGTGCGTCCGATCCACCACCGCACCGCCGACCGGGTGCGCGCGCACATCTTCCTGTGCATGCTCGCCTACTACGTCGAGTGGCACATGCGCGAGGCCTGGCGCGAGTTGATGTTCGCCGACACCGAGCAACACGCCAAGGCCACGCGCGATCCCGTCGCACCGGCCAAGCGCTCCAAGCAAGCGCTGGCCAAGGTGGCCCGCCACACTCTGCACGACGGCACGCCCGCGCACAGCTTGTCAACCCTGATGGCCGAACTCGCCACCCTCGTGCGCAACACCTGCCGCACTCCACACGCCGGATCCGATGCGCCAACCTTCGAGGTCCTCACCACGCCCAACTCAAAGCAACAACGCGCGTTCGAGCTGCTCCAGCAGATAACCTTGTAGACAGAAACCGGCACCCCAATTCCACGGTAAATGCACGTCCCGCGAGAACAAACTCGCTCAGCGATTTGGGGAACTTCAGTTTAGTCACCAAGGGCACCGTGGTCGTCCTGTCCAACGTCCGTAAGGGCGAGGGCAGGGATGACGAGGTGACCTCGATCCTGTGGACCCTCTGGGGCAAGCAGGCCGAGAACGCTGCCGAGTACCTCGGCAAGGGCAGCCGCGTCAACGTCGTAGGACGCCTCGAGAACAACAACTACGAGGACAAGGACGGACAGATGGTCTACGGCCTCACGTTCACCTGCGAGGAGATCGACTACCTCGACAGCAAGGCCGAGTCGCAGGCGCGGCGCATGAGGGAGCAGGGCGCTTCGGAGCCGGAGCCGGAGCCGAGCCCGAGCAAGGGCAAGGGCCGCAGGGCTGCGCACGCCTAAAGCGTGCAGGGCGGGGTGCCGAGGCGCCCCGCCTTTGAAGGCTCACGAGTCACACACCCAACTTCAGGAAGACCGACACCATGAATCACACGAACACGGAAGAGGGCACCTCAGACACCGGATCGCCCGTCCTGGCGATGCTTGTTGCGCAGGCCGAGCGGCTGGATTTTCTGCCGCGCCACTTCGGGCGCCAGATGATGACCTTCGAGACGGCCGTCTACGCGCAGATTCGCTTCCTCGCGTCCGAGTACTCGGGGGGCTACTGGACGTTCCACGACCTCAGCAATGGTGGCTGCTTCATGGCCCCGCGCGGCCCGTCTCTGCGGATCGTGGCACCGAACGGCTTCGATGAGACGATGGACGCCGAGTCGGCGGGGATCGTCGCGACCCTCTACGCTCTGAGCGCGCTGTCGTTCAAGTACCCGGCCGTCGACGTGTTCGCGACGCGGTTTCACCAGCTGCGCGACTTCGCGCTCGAGCACGCGAAGGCCGGCGCGATCCTCGAAGCGATCGACTGAGGCCTGGGCGGCGCGACTGCGGCGGACAAGCTGTCGGACGCCGCGCGCCGTTCCCCGGCAGCGGGCTTGACGCGCGCTGCCCATGTACATACACTGTCCATGTCCATCTACCATTTTCTGGAGTACCCCCATGGCGTTGGCTGTTGAGCGCATCGTCGTCCAGGCAACGGCACAGGACAAGAAAGCCATCGCAGCAAAGGCGAAGAGGCTCGACTTGCCCGTCTCCGAGCTGATGCGCCGGGGCGCGTTCGCTTACGAGTCGAGCGAGTCCGATGCCGAGCTGGCTGCGCTGGCCGACGCCGCCAAAGGCGCGGCCGATCGTGCCGGCGCGGCCATCGATGCTTCGCTGTCGTTCATCGAGGCGAGCAACCGGCGCATTGCGGCGATGGAGGCCAAGGCGGCCAAGCAGCCGCACCGCAAGGCGGCCTGATGGGCGTCACGGACAAGATCTGGGCTGCGCTCAGCTCGATGATCAAGCTCGAGGACAAGGTGAACCGGCAGGCCGAGGCGATGAAGGCCCAACAGCAAAGGATCGAGGATCTTGTCGGCCGGGTGATTCGCCTGGAGACGCAACTCGAGCTGCTCATGGGAGCGGCGATGATCAAGAGACTCAAGAGCGACTGAGAAGGCCCCGGGCCTGCGGCTTGCCGAGTGCCGCCTGCGCGGTGCTGCTCGCCGCGTGAGGATGGCGCGACCCGCGTTATGCAGGGCGCGTGCCGTGGCAGACCGGATAGCGCTGGCAGCTCCAGAAGTGCCGCCCGGCGTTGGGGCCGCGCCTGGCGAGCTTGGTGAGCATCGGTGCGCCGCACGTCGGACATGCGGGTGGCTGAACGGCCGCGGCCGGCGGTGCCACCCTCGGTGCATTCCGCCGTGAAGTGGGGGCTGCCGGGCTGACAAGCTCGCGGGCCGGCTGCGCGCCAGCCCTTCTTGCCTGCTGCGCCCGGCGGATCATCGCCTCGAGCGCGGGGCCGTCGATGAGCTGCAGGCCGACGTCGCGCGCAAAGTCGGCCGCTGGCACCGTGAACGTGCCCGAGCTCACCAGGTAGCCGCCGGCGGCGCCGTGCGCGGAGACGACCCCGTAGAGCTCGCGCACGACCTGCACACCCACCTGCAGGACCTTCCACTGCTTGCACTGGACAAGGTAGCGCTGAGCGTCCCGGCGCAGGACGAGGTCGACGCCGCCGTCTGCGGCCGCGCCGCCCCTCTCTTCGACGGCGAACCCCTGCAGCCTGAAGGCCTCGCCGACCAGGAGCTCGAATTCCTGCCAGCTCATCGCGTCAAGCACGCCGGCGGCACTGCTCGACGCCACTCGATCGACAAGCCGCTTGCGCTCGTGTCGCCGGAAGGCCGAGGCGATCGCGCCGGCGACGCAGATGACCGGCACCACGTACTGCAGGGCCAGAGCGGCGGCGGCAATCAGCCCGCCGACCACGGCCGTGCCCAGCTGGCTTGCGTGCGTCGCGGTGATCGCAGGCGGCTTCGAGAGCGCGTTGAAGAAGAAGTAGGAAATCACCGCGAGCAGGAGCCCGACCCACCAGGGCAGGAGCGCCACCAGGTCCATCGCCGCTTCGCCCTCGGTCTTGCGTCCTCGCCTGGCCACCCGCTCTCCTTTGATCGACCGGATTCCGAGGCTACACGCGGCGCGGCGCACGGCCAGCGCGTGCCACGGGTCGTCCGTGCGGAACTGCCGCAAGGCGCTACTCGCGGTGGCGGCAAAACGCCTCTCGCCGCGCCGACCAGAGCGCGGCGATCGCGTCCAGGCGGGTCGGGTACTCGCCAAGCCGGCGGCGGTCGCTGTCG
>DAIMIM010000390.1:0-3386 GCA_036722755.1 Caldimonas sp.
GTGCCGGCACGCTCGATCAGCGACTCGTTGCGGCTGCGGTGCTCGATCAGGCTGGAGATGGTGCCGATCTTCAGGCCGTGCACGGCGCCGAAGGCGATCAGGTCCGGCAGCCGCGCCATCGTGCCGTCGTCGTTCATGACTTCGCAGATCACGGCCGCGGGCGACAGCCCGGCCATCGCCGCGAGGTCGCAGCCGGCCTCGGTGTGGCCGGCGCGCATGAGCACGCCGCCGTCCTGCGCCTGGAGCGGAAAGATGTGGCCCGGCTGGACCAGGTCGGCCGCTTTCGCGTCCTTCTTCACCGCCGCCTGGACGGTGCGGGAGCGGTCGGCGGCGGAGATGCCGGTCGTCACGCCGGTCGCCGCTTCGATCGAGACGGTGAAGGCGGTGCCGTGCTGGGCGCCGTTCTTCGCCGCCATCGGCGGCAGCTGCAAACGCTCGCAGCGCTCCCGGGTGAGCGTCAGGCAGATCAGGCCGCGGCCGTAGCGGGCCATGAAATTGATCGCCTCGGGCGTGACCAGTTCGGCGGCGAGGACGAGATCGCCTTCGTTCTCGCGATCCTCTTCGTCGACCAGGATCACCATGCGGCCGGCGGCCAGCTCGGCGACGAGCTCGGGAATGGGGGAAATCGACATCGCCGAAATTGTAGGTGCGCGGGTCATGGCGTGCCCTCGTTGTGGTCGGTGCGGGCCGCGGCGCCGAGCATGCGCTCGACATAGCGGGCGATCAGGTCGATTTCGAGGTTGACGTCGCGTCCGACCGCGAGGCCGCGCAGGCTGGTGCTGGCGAGCGTGTGCCCGATCAGATTGACGCCGATCTCGCAGGCGTCGGGCCGGTCGGAGACGCTGTTGATGGTGAGGCTTACGCCGTCGATCGCCACCGATCCCTTGACGGCGAGAAAGCGCGCCAGCGCGCGCGGCGCGTCGACCCGCAGCTCCCACGATTCGCCGACCCGCGCAAAGTGCGTGACCTGGCCGATGCCATCGACGTGGCCGCTGACGAGATGGCCGTCGAGGCGTGCGTCGGCACGCAGCGCACATTCGAGGTTGACCTCGCCCGGCCGGTCGAGGCCGGCGGTGCAGGCGAGGCTTTCGGCCGAGATCTCGACCGCGAACCGCTGCCGGCTCGCGTCCAGCGACACCACGGTCATGCAGGCGCCGGACAGGCTGATGCTGTCGCCGATGCGAACGCCCTCGAGAAAGCCGGCGGGCGTCTCGATCGACAGCGCCTTGCCGAAGCCGGCGCCGTTGCCGAGCCCGCGCGCCTCGACGATGCGGCCGACGCCGCTGACGATGCCTGTGAACATGGCGCCATTGTCCTCGCCACCGCGCCGGGGCGCGTCGCCAAGGCGTCAGCGCGGGTGCAGCAGCAGGCGCATGTCGTCGCCCAGCATGGTCGACTCGACGATCCGGAAATCGAGGCTTTGCTCGAGACGCTCGAAGGGGCCGAGCGCTGCCAGGCCGCGGCCGCTGCCGAGCAGGCGCGGCGCAATGTAGACCAGCAGCTCGTCGACGAGGCCCTCGCGCAGGAACGAGGCGTTGAGCTTTTCCCCGGCTTCGACATGGAGCTCGTTGACGCCGCGCGAAGCCAGGTGATCGAGCATGGCAGCGAGGTCGACCTTGCCCTGGCTCGAGGGCAGTGTCGTGATGTCGACGCCGCGGCCTTCGAGGCCGGCGCGGTGCTCGACATCGTCGGCGGCGGCGTAGAGCCAGACCAGGCCGGGCGGCTCGAGGATGCGCGCCGCCAGCGGCGTCTGCAGCCGCGAATCGACGACCACGCGCGGTGGCTGGCGGGCCGTGCGCACATGGCGCACGTCGAGCCGCGGGTCGTCGTCGAGCACGGTGCCGACGCCGGTGAGCAGCGCACCGGCGCGCTTGCGCCAGACATGGCCGTCGGTGCGCGCCGTCTCGCCGGTGATCCACTGGCTGGCGCCGTTGTCGAGCGCGCTGCGGCCGTCGAGCGAGATCGCCGCCTTGAGACGAAGCCAGGGCCGGCCACGCTCCATGCGCGAGACGAAGCCGATGTTCAGCGCGCGCGCCGCCTCGCCGCCGGGACCCTCGCTGACGTCAATTCCGGCAGCGGCCAGTCGGGTCGCGCCTTGACCGGCGACTAGCGGATTGGGATCGCGCATGGCCATGACGACGCGGCCGACGCCGGCGGCGATCAGCGCGTCGGCGCAAGGCGGCGTGCGGCCATGGTGCGCGCAAGGCTCGAGCGTGACGACGACCGTGGCGCCGCGCACGTCGACGCCTCGCGCGCTCGCGTCGCGCAGCGCCATGACCTCGGCATGGGCGGCGCCCGCCTCCTGCGTGTGGCCACGGCCGATGACGGTGCCGTCGGCCGCGACGATGACGCAGCCGACCCGGGGGTTGGGCTCGCAGAGGCCGGTCGCCTGCGCGGCGAGCGCCAGCGCCTCGTGCATCGATGCGTCGATGTCGATCGTGGCGTCGGGACGGGCTGAGCTCATCGGAAATGAAGACCCGCGGTGATGCAGGCGTGGGTTGGAAGTGCTGTCAGGGCTGATGTTGCACGGTGCCGATCGCAGAAGCCACCGCACCGGCGTCCGGCGCTGCCGGCAGGACTGGTTGCCGCGCACGACCAGGAAATTCTGCGCCGCCAGGCTGCCGCTGCCCTCGACATTTTCTGCGGGATGCCCGATGTTGGCATCGATCGAGGCGCCGCCCGGATCGTCGATATAGCGGCAGACACGGCGATCGGTTGCGTTGGTGCCGATCGACCAGCCGATCGGTGCGAGCGCGACGCGCCCCGACCAGCGGCCATCGGCGCGCGGCGTGACGATGCAGCGGTAGGCGACGAAGCGATCGCCGGTGTCGGCCCACGTCGCGACGCCGCCCGACGCAGGCGCGGCGCCGAGCGGGATCGCCTCGATGCGCAGGCCTTCCGCGGCGACGATGCGGACTGTCTTCATCGCTTCGGCGCTGCAGTCGGCCGGCGCCGGATAGCCGCTGCCCGCCAACGCCAGCGTGACCGAGAGATCGGGCGAGGCGTCGTGCGCGTCTGCAGCGATCGGCGGTTCGGCGCCGCTGAAGCGGACGACGCCTGTGACGAGCGCCCACGTGCCGTTGTCGCAGGCAGCGAGATCGGCCGCGGCGAGGTCGCGGGCCGGCGTCGTCGCGGCGACGCCGCTGCAGCGGGCGACGATGCCCCCGCTCGCGTCGTCGAACACGTAGACGACGGTGCCATTCGGCTGCGGCTTCCAGACGCTGCGTTGGCCGCCCACCGAAAGGGCGCCGATCGGGATCAGGGGCGAACGCGCGAACGCGCCCCGCGCCCCACCGTTGCCGGCACCGAGCGCGAGCGAGGCGGAATAGACCGGGTCCTGGCCGGCGATGAAGCTGTCGAGCACGACGCGTTGCACCGCGCCGGTG
>DAIMIM010000391.1:0-3362 GCA_036722755.1 Caldimonas sp.
AGCCCTACTTGCAATGTTTAGTAAATCGTGATCCACTAAACAAATCGAGCCTCGCCGGGTCCTAGAATCCGGGTAGGCGCGAGGGAACGTCCGTTTAGTCATTCAGCCCGTCAAGGACTGTGTCGCTCTGCTCGAAGCATTCGAGCGGGTAGGAAAGCCGTGCCATGTCGATGGCCGGCGCCACTGGGAGGGAGAACGCGTAATGAAACAGACAATGAAGGCGCTTCTTGTTGCTGGCGGGGCTCTTGCCTCCGCGCTCGGCGTCGGAGCGGCGACCACGCCCGCGCAGGCGCAGGGCAAGACCATCACGCTGTGCTGGGCCGCGTGGGACCCCGCCAATGCGCTGGTCGAACTGTCGAAGGACTTCACCACCAAGACCGGCATTGGTATGAAGTTCGAATTCGTGCCGTGGACCAATTATGCCGATCGTTTCCTGAACGAACTCAATTCGCACGGCTCGTTGTGCGATCTCATCATCGGCGATTCGCAATGGATCGGCGGCGCCGCGGAGAACGGCCAGTACGTCAAGCTCAACGATTTCTTCAAGAAGGAAGGAATCAGCATGGACGACTACATGCCGGCGACGGTGGTCGGCTACTCCGAATGGCCGAAGAACTCGCCGAACTATTGGGCGCTGCCCGCGATGGGCGATGCGGTGGGCTGGACCTATCGCAAGGACTGGTTTGCGCGGCCGGACGTGCAGAAGGATTTCAAGGCCAAATACGGCCGCGATCTCGCCGTGCCGAAAACCCTCGATGAACTCCACGACATCGCGGCGTTCTTCCAGGGCCGCGACATCGACGGCAAGAAGGTCTATGGCGCCTCGATCTATACCGAGCGCGGCTCGGAAGGCATCACCATGGGCGTTTCGAACTATCTCTATGACTACGGCTTCAAATACCAGGATCCCAACAAGCCCTATGCGATGGACGGGTTCGTCAACTCGCCCGGCGCCGTCAAGGGGCTCGAGGCCTACAAGGACCTCTACAAGTGCTGCACGCCGCCCGGCGCTTCCAACTCCTACATGTCGGAAGGTCTCGATGCCTTCAAGTCCGGCCAGGTCGCGCTGCAGATGAACTTCTTCGCCTTCTTCCCGGGCCTCTTCAAGGACCCGAATGTCGGCGGCGACAAGATCGGCTTCTTCGTCAATCCGGCTGGCCCCGCGGCACAGGCGACCCAGCTCGGCGGACAGGGAATCTCGGTGGTTTCCTATTCCAAGAACCAGGGCGAAGCGCTGCAATACATCAAGTGGTTCTCCGGCGGCGATGTGCAGAAGAAGTGGTGGGCGCTGGGCGGCTATTCCTGCGCCAAGTCCGTGCTGAACGACCCGAGCTTCCCGAGCAGCGCACCGTTTGCGAAGGAGTTCTTGCAGTCAATGGGAATGGTTGTCGACTTCTGGGCCGAGCCCTCCTATGCCCAGCTGCTGCAGGCCGAACAGAAGCGCATCCATGACTATGTGGTGGCCGACAAGGGCACCGCGCAGGAAGCGCTCGACGGCCTAGTGAAAGACTGGAAAGCCATCTTCAAGGAAGAAGGCAAGTAGTTCCAAGGTAACCGCCTGGAGCGCGCGCGAGCGCGCTCCAGGTTCTCCTCTGCAATACCGATACCTGTCGCATAGCTGACAGTCTCGGCGCCGGGATCGACCGAAGCCATGAACGATTTGAGTGCCTCATCGCAGATCATCCACCGGGCCGTGCTGGTCCGGCCCGGCGTGGTGCGCCGTATCCGGGGTCTGTCCGACAAGTCGCTGGCGTGGCTGTTCATCACGCCGACCATCGTGCTGCTGCTCGCGATCAATATCTTCCCGCTGGTCTGGACGATCTATCTGTCCTTCACCAACTACCGCGCCAACCGGGCGAACGCGCCGACGAAATGGCTGGGGACCGACTGGTACCAGTCGATCCTGACCGATCCGGACGTCTGGGCGGCGATGCAGGTGACCGCGCATTTCGTGATCTGGACCGTGGTCATCGAGACCGTGCTTGGATTCGGTCTTGCCTTCCTGATCGACAAGAAATTCCGCGGCCATGGCATCTGGACCACGATCATCCTGCTGCCGATGATGCTGTCACCGGCGGTGGTCGGCAATTTCTGGACGTTTCTCTATCAGCCGCAGATCGGATTGTTCAACTACGTGGTCGCCTTCCTCACGGGCCGCGACGCCTCGTCGTTCCAGATGCTGGGCGACGTGACGCTCAGTCCCTGGGCCATCGTCATCGTCGATGCCTGGATGTGGACGCCCTATGTGATGCTGATCTGCCTGGCCGGCCTGCGCTCGATACCGGACTACATCTATGAGGCGGCGGAGGTCGACCGCGCGTCGAAATGGCGGCAGTTCTGGTCGATCACGCTGCCGATGGCGCTGCCGTTCATCATGCTCGCGGTGCTGTTCCGCGGCATCGAGAACTTCAAGATGTTCGACATGGTCAACCTGCTCACCGGCGGTGGGCCGGGATCGACCACGGAAGTCGCCTCGATCACGCTCAAGCGCGCGGCGTTCGAGAGCTGGCGGACCGGCTATTCCTCGGCCTTCGCGATCATTCTGTTCGTGACGGTGTTCGGCCTCGCCAACATCTACGTGAAGGCGCTGAACCGGGTGAAAAGCCGATGAGCCTTTCCAACGCAGCCCATTCCGTCGTCGAACCCTCGGCCGGCACGCGCCGCTTCGCCGGATCGCTGGTGGTGCTCTATGCCATCATCACCATGATCCCGCTGGTCTGGATCGTGCTCACCTCGTTCAAGTCGCCGGACGATGCGATCTCCTATCCGCCCAAGATCCTGTTCACGCCGTCGCTCGAAGGCTATTGCAATCTCTTCACGACGCGCTCGCGCCAGACGCCGGAATTCATCAGGACGTTGGGACCGCCGCAGGGGCTCTGCGACGGCATCGCGCGCGACCGCAACATGGTCATCGCCGGGCCGTCGAACTATGTGCCGCGCTTCGTCAATTCGCTGATCATCGCCTTCGGTTCGACGGTGCTCGCGGTCGCCCTCGGCACGCTGTCGGCCTATGGTTTCTCGCGCTTCCGCGTGCCGCTGAAGGACGATCTGCTGTTCTTCATCCTGTCGACCCGGATGATGCCGCCGATCGCGGTCGCGATCCCGATCTACCTGATGTACCGCACCCTCGGGCTGTCGGATACAAGGCTCGGGATGATCCTGCTCTACACCTCGGTCAACGTTTCGCTCGCGGTATGGCTGCTCAAGGGCTTCATCGACGAGATCCCGCGCGAATACGAGGAAGCGGCGATGATCGACGGCTATACGCGCTTTCAGGCGTTCGTGAAGGTGGTGCTGCCGCAGGCGACGACCGGGATCGCGGCCACCGCGATCTTCTGCCTGATCTTCGCCTGGAACGAATA
>DAIMIM010000392.1:0-3342 GCA_036722755.1 Caldimonas sp.
TGACCGCTCCGCCGATCACCGGCACCAACGGCGGCGCCGACCACATCCCGCGCGCGCCGCGCACGCTGATCGAGACGACCCGTATCTTCTCGCAGTCGCGCGTCGCCCGGGATTGGCTCGGCGACGACTTCGTCGACCACTTCGCGGCCAGCCGAGACTGGGAATGGCGGCAATGGCTCGACGGCGTCACCGACTGGGAATTGAAGCGCTATCTCGAGATCATCTGATGGGGTTCTTCGTCGACTGGTCGAGGGGCGGGCGCGGGATGGGGCGCGGGGCGGCGGGGCGCTCTGCTCCGCTCATGTCCCCCGATCCCGGGCGTTGCCCGGGAACTCCTCCTTTGCTTCGCTACGCAGAGCGCCCCACCGCCCCGCGCCTGCACCGGCCCTCCAGCTCGACGAGGACCACGATGCCCTCGGCCCGCGCCATCCCGTCAACGGCCACACGTCGACTCGGCGGCCTCATCGCCGTGGTGGTCGCGGCGTTCCTGGCCGCGACGTCGGCGCAGGCGACCACGCTGCGTATCGCCACGGCGTTCGATCCGCAGACCATGGATCCGCATGCGCTGGCCTTGCTCTATCACGCGCGCATCGACTACCAGATCTACGACTCCCTGGTCAATCGCGACGAGAAGTTCAACGTCGAGCCGTCGCTCGCCCTGTCGTGGGAGCAAGTCGACAGCAGGACCTGGCGCTTCAAGCTTCGCCCGGGCGTCGTCTTTCACGACGGCACGCCGTTCACGGTCGACGATGCCGTTTTTTCGGTGCAGCGGGCGATGACGACGCCATCGCAGCGCGCCTTTCAGCTCAAAGGGGTCGTCGCGGCGAAGAAGGTCGACGATGCGACGCTCGAGATCGATCTCGAGGCGCCAGACGCGGTGCTGCCGCAGAAGTTCATCACGCTGCCGATGATGAGCAAGGCCTGGTGCGCGCTGCACAAGGTCGAGGTCGCGCAGGACTTCAACGGCAAGCAGGAAACCTTTGCGGTCCGCAATGCCAACGGCACCGGGCCCTACATGCTCGACCGCTACGAGCCCGACATCCGCACCGTGCTGAAGAAGAACCCGCGCTGGTGGGGCTGGAGCGACAAGCGCTCGGGCAACGTCGACGAGGTCGTCTGGTTGCCGATCCGCTCGGATGCGACGCGCCTGGCCGCCCTCATCTCGGGCGAGGTCGACATGGTGCTCGACCCGCCGACACCCGACGTGGCGCGCATCAAGAGCGACGGCGCGTTGACCGTGCTGCAGACCACCGATCTCGGCGAGCAGTACCTGGTCTTCGATGTCGCCCACGACGAGCTCGAAGGCTCCGACGTCAAGGGCCGCAATCCGTTCAAGGACCTGCGCGTGCGGCGCGCCGTGTACCAGGCGATCAACATCGACCTGATCGGGCAGAAGGTGCTGCGCGGCCTGGCCCAGTCGACCGGCGCGTACCTGTCGTCGCGGGTCGACGGCTCGCCCGCCGAGCTCGACAAGCGGCTGCCGTTCGATCCGGCGAAGGCGCGCGCGCTGCTGGCGGAGGCGGGCTATCCGAATGGCTTTTCGGTGACCCTCGACTGCGTCAACGTCGCCTGGCGCGAAGCGGTCTGCCAGGCCATGACGGCGATGCTCACGCAGGTCGGCATCCGCACGACGATGCGCTCGTCGCAGACCAACCAGTTCTTTCCCAAGCTGAGCGAGGGCACCGCCAGCCTCGTCGAGTTCGGCTGGACGCCGACCACCGACGCGTGGGCCTCGCTCAACGCGCTGTTCCGCACCTGGAACAAGGGCGGCCTCGGCACCTTCAACGCCGGGCGCTTCAGCGATCCGAAGCTCGACGCGCTCATCGACGCCATTCGCGTCGAGCCCGACGAAGCGAAGCGCCGGGCGATGTCCGGCACGGCCCTGCGCATCGTCGCCGACGCGATTCCTTCGGTTCCGCTCTATCGCCGCACGCTCAGCTGGGCGATGAAGAAATCGGTCCATGCCGTGCAGTGGCCGAGCGACGTCATCGAGCTTCGCTGGGTGCGCATGCAGTGAGCCGGCCCCGGCTTTCCCGTTCAACGATCCGTCTTCCGTCATGACCATCACCCAGTTCTCGTTCCCGACGACGATCCACTTCGGCCCCGGCGCGAGCCGGCTCGCCGGCGAGCACCTGGCCGGCCGCGGCCTGCGCCGGCCGCTCGTCGTCACCGACAGGGGGCTGGCGGCGTTGCCGCTCCTCGCCGCGTTCGAGAAGAGCCTGCAGGACGCCGGACTCGCGACGGCGGTCTACGGCGGCGTGTTCGGCAATCCGACGGCGAGCCAGGTGACGGAGGGGGCCGCGGCGTATCGCGCGCACGGTGCCGACTGCGTCGTCGGCATCGGCGGTGGCGCTGCGCTCGACGTGTCGAAGGTCGTCGGCCTGATGGCCACGCATCCGGGCGACATCATGGAATACGTCTGGGACCATCCGCCACAGCCGCGGCCGATCGGCGCCGAGCTGCCGTATTTCATCGCCTTGCCGACAACCTCCGGCACCGGCAGCGAAGTGGGGCGAAGCAGCGTCATCAGCGAGGAGGACACGCACATCAAGCGCGTCGTCTTCTCGGCGCTGATCCTGGCCAAGGTCGTCTTCGCCGACCCCGCGCTCACGCTCGGCCTGCCGCCCGCGGTGACCGCGGCCACCGGCATGGATGCGTTGACACACAACGTCGAAAGCTATCTGTCGCCCGCTTACCACCCGCTTTGCGACGGCATCGCCCTCGAAGGCGCGCGGCTGGCCGCGCGCTCCCTGGCCAGGGCCGTCGCCGAGCCCGGCAACATCGAGGCGCGCGCCGACATGATGATGAGCTCGATGATGGGCGCGATCGCATTCCAGAAGGACCTCGGCGCCGTGCATTCGTGCGCCCACGCGCTCGGCACGGTTTGCGACATGCACCATGGCCTCGCCAACGCCTTGATGATCGACACCGTGCTGGCCTGGAACGCCGAGGCGGTGCCGGCGAAGTTCGAGGAGTTGGCGCATGTGGTCGGCGCGAGCGGCGGCGCGCGGGGCTTTCTCGACTGGCTGAAAAAGCTGAAGCAGACGATCGGCATCGCGCCCAGTCTCGGCGCGGCCGGCGTGCAGCGCGAGGCGATCCCGCGCCTTGTCGCGATCGCCACGGCCGACATCTGCCACAAGACCAATCCACGCCCGGTCACGGCCGCCGACTTCGAGCGCCTCTTCGCGGCCGCACTGTGAACGCGTCGCCGACGAGGGAGCACGAGCGCGTCAAGGTCGGCATCTCGGCCTGCTTCTTCCATGCCGACGACAAGCGGCCGATCTTCACCGGCAAGACGTTGCAGTACGTCGAGCAGTCGGTCGCGCACTGGGTGATGTCGAC
>DAIMIM010000393.1:0-3338 GCA_036722755.1 Caldimonas sp.
CACGGCCTGGCCAGCCGCGGTCCGTAGCGACAGGCCTCGCCATCACGCAGGTACCGCCGCACCGTGTTGCGCGAGCAGTCCAGCTGCTTGGCGATGGATCTGACTCCTTCGCCCCTTCGTGCCATCACTCGTATCTCCACTGCTTCCTCCTGGGTCAACATCGACGGCACCGCAAAGCCCGTCATCCTCGCCCAGGTGGGTCACCATTACTTCGGCGCAGTGGGTCAGTATTACTTCGGCGGCAACACCCTTTTGTTTGGTGGCCTGGGGCTGGTTCGCCATGGCCCAGGTCGAAGAGGAATTGAGATCTTTCAGCGGATTCGAGGGGCTACAATTTAAGACTTGACTCAATGCTGCGCGCATCAGCCGAAGGAGAACATGTCCAATCTCTGGCAGAAGAAGAACCCGTTCATGAGCGTGTGGCTGAGCACCGCGACCCGCATGGCCGGCTCGCTGCGTGGCTAGGCCACGGCACAGGCGAAACGGCAGGGGAAGGCAGTGGTGACCGAGGCCAACCTGATGTCCGTTTCCTCCGCAACGCGTGCGGCCGCCCTCATCGCGACGGCGCTTGTGCTGAGCGCCTGCGGCAAGGCCCCTCCTGAGTCCTCGGCGCCGAGGAAGGAGCCAGTTCAGAACGCGGCGGCGCCGACAACCGCAGGCGCCTCCGATGCGTCGGTGCCAGATGCAGGTTCAGTGCTGACACCCGCCATTGCAACCAAGGCAGATCCTGCGGCCGGGCGGTCCAACAGCGCTATGAGCCGAGCCCAAGAGACCAGTGCGATGCCCATGCCCGGGCAGTCCAACGACCACTCTGCGCCGCTGGCGCCAGCCAAGCGCGCCAGCGGGCCGTAGGGCTCAGTCATTCCCCAGCGAACAGGCCGCCGCGACGTTCGCAGCGCCGCCCAGATCTTCACGATGCTCTCGGAATCGGTGCCTGTCCTGAGGCGGTGCCGCACGCGAGCCTTTCAGTATCGCCATAGAGGTTCACCGATGAAAACAGAAACCCAGGCCAGTGCCAGTCTCGCGCACGTCGCCAAGTTGATCGACGACATTCCGATCGCCATGCTCGCCACCGTCGAAGCCGACGGCGCGTTGGCCAGTCGACCCATGGCTACGCAGGAGATGGACGCCAACGGTGCCCTCTGGTTCTTCACCGACCTCCGGTCCTCGAAGGTGGAGCATCCTCGTGTCGCGAACCTCAGCTTCACCGACATGGCACACGAGGCCTACGTGTCACTGTCGGGTAGGCGCGAGATCGATACCGACCGGGGGCGCATCGAACGCCTATGGACGGCACTCGCCAAACCATGGTTCCCGGATGGCCCGGACTCGCCCGATCTGGCCCTGCTGAAGTTCATTCCCGACGCTGCCGACTACTGGGACGCGCCGAACAGCAAGATGGTCCGCGCCTTTGGCGTGATCGCGTCGATGTTGGCGGGCAAGCCCATCGCGATGGGTGAACATGGCTCGCACACCGGGTTGTCGTCGGCTGCGTCGGCGGCCGGAGTCCAGTCATGAAGAAGACCCTCAAGGCGGCCAAGCCAGACACAGCAGCGACGACTCACGACCACGTCCGCTCGGTCGAAGCGCAACGGGCCCAAGCGCAGGCGCTGGCCGTTGCGATGCCCTTCAACGCGAACAAGGCCCTCGAGCTGGGCCGAGATAACGCCATCTCGCCGCCGCGCGGGGCCACCCCATCCGTCGACGCCCCTGATGCCTCGGCCAGCACGCTGAGCGAGACCAACCGTTCGGCCAAGACAGGCGAGGGTCCGCCGGCTTCCGGACGCAGCGCGTCGTCCGGTTCGCTGGACGCAGTGCGATCGGACGCTGCGGCGCAGGCGATGACCACGAACCAGGGTGTGGCGATCGGCGACAACCAGAACTCGCTGAAGGCCGGACTGCGGGGCCCGACCCTGCTCGAGGACTTCATCCTGCGCGAGAAGATCACGCACTTCGACCACGAGCGCATTCCCGAGCGCATCGTGCACGCACGCGGCTCAGCGGCGCACGGCTACTTCGAGGCCTACCAGCCTCTCACCGAGTTCACGCGTGCGGCGCCGTTCCAGGAAGCCGGCAAGATCACGCCGGTGTTCACGCGCTTCTCGACGGTCGCCGGCGAACGAGGCTCGGCAGACACCGCGCGCGACATCCGTGGCTTCGCCGTCAAGTTCTACACCGACGAAGGCAACTGGGACCTGGTGGGCAACAACATCCCGGTGTTCTTCATCCAGGACGCGATGAAGTTCCCCGACCTGATCCACGCCGTAAAGCCCGAGCCGAACAGCGGTATGCCGCAGGCAGCTTCGGCGCACGACACTTTCTGGGACTTCGCCTCGCTGATGCCCGAGACCACGCACACGCTGATGTGGGTGATGTCCGACCGCGGCATCCCGCGCAGCCTGCGCATGATGCAGGGCTTCGGCGTGCACACCTACCGGCTGGTCAACGCGAAGGGCGAGTCGCACTTCGTCAAGTTCCACTGGAAGCCGAAGCTGGGCACGCATTCGCTGGTGTGGGACGAGGCGGTGAAGATCTCCGGCGCCGACTCGGACTTCCATCGCCGCGATCTGTGGGAAGCCATCGAATCCGGCGAATACCCGGAGTGGGAACTCGGCCTGCAGATCTTCACCGAGGCCCAGGCCGAGAGCTTCAGCTTCGACGTGCTCGACGCCACCAAGCTGATCCCAGAAGAGCTGGTGCCGGTGACGCCGGTGGGCCGCATGGTACTCAACCGCAATCCGGACAACTTCTTCGCCGAGACCGAGCAGGTGGCGTTCTGCACCGCGCACGTCGTGCCCGGCATCGACTTCAGCAACGACCCCTTGCTCGCCGGTCGCATCCACTCCTACCTGGACACCCAGATCACACGGCTGGGTGGTGCCAACTTTCACGAGATCCCGATCAACGCGCCGCTGGCCCCGGTGCACAACAACCAGCGCGACGGTCTGCACCGCCAGGCCATTCCGCGCGGCCGGGTCGCCTACGAGCCCAATTCGCTCGGCGGCGGTTGCCCCTTCCAGGCCGGCGCAGCGGGCTTCGTCTCGTTCCCGCAACCGGTGGACGGCGACAAGCTGCGCGGCAAGCCGGAGAAGTTCGCCGACCACTACACCCAGGCCACGCTGTTCTACGACAGCCAGACTGCTGTCGAGAAGGCACACATCGCGGGCGGCTTCCGCTTCGAGCTGAGCAAGCTCACGGTGCCGGCGATCCGCGAGCGCATGGTGTCATCGCTGGTCAACGTGTCTGCGGAACTCGCCGCGACCGTCGCTGCGGGGCTGGGCATGACGGTGCCGAAGGCGATGCCGAAGGTGCTGGCGCATCCGGCCAAGCCCGAGGTC
>DAIMIM010000394.1:0-3335 GCA_036722755.1 Caldimonas sp.
CCATGAAATACGGCACCGTCTCGGCGGCCCCGCTGGCGACCTTGGCCACCGTCGCATTGATGCCGACCGCATGGTCCTTGGGCGCGACGACGGCGTGCGCGCCGGCGCCGTCGGCCACGCGCAGGCAAGCGCCCAGGTTGTGCGGATCGGTGACGCCGTCGAGCACTAGCACGAGCGGCGGCCCGGTGACGGCATCGAGCGTGTCGTCGAGCGAGCTCGAGCGAACCAGCGGCTCGACCCGCGCCACCACGCCCTGGTGCCGATGCGACCTGGCCAGCTGCGCCAGCCGCCGGTCGTCGCTGTCGACGAGCTTGACCCCGGCGTCGACGGCACGGGCGACGAAGTGCTGCATGCGCGCATCGCGCCGCGACGGGTCGACATGCAGCTCGAGCACCGACTTCGGCGCCGTCCGCAGCCGCACGCCCACCGCGTGGAAGCCGAACAGGATGCGCTGCGTCATCGGCCGATCGTAGCGGCCCGCTTCACCGGCTGCCGCGCAGCGCCCAGGCCGCCGCCGCGACGAGGCCGAGAAGCACCGGTTGGTGGACCATGTAGAACGTGAGGCTCCAGCGGCCGAGCGCCGCGAACGGCACGAAGCCGCGCCCGATCGGGCCGGTGAGCAGCGCCCGACCGTGGCGGAGCAGCGCATCGGTCGCGGCCGCTCCCCACCACATCACCCCGAGCCACGGCAGCACGGGCACATAGTCTTCGGTGAACGGGCCCTTGGTGACGAGGCCGACCCAGTTGGTGGCGCGGCTGTCGAAGAACGGGTCGTTCACGAGGAACGGCAGGGCGATGGCGATGAGGCCGAGCGGCCAGCGCAGCCGCCCCCACGAGGCGGTGAAGCGGACGACGATCAGCATCGCGGCGATGCCATGCAGCACTCCGAAACTGATGTAGCTGGCCGGAAACATCCACCACGAGCCGATCGTCACGAGCACCG
This sequence comes from Caldimonas sp., assembly GCA_036722755.1. Lineage (GTDB taxonomy): Bacteria > Pseudomonadota > Gammaproteobacteria > Burkholderiales > Burkholderiaceae_C > Schlegelella_A. The sequence goes on from DAIMIM010000394.1 coordinate 944, forward strand.
CGCAACCGGCCACCTGGGCCCAGCGCTTCCAGAATCGCGCGGTCGGTTGCCCCTGCGCGATCGCCACCGCCTGCCCGGCTCCGGCGCAGAGCAGGAACAGCGTGACGATGGCCGTGCGCTGCACCGTCCAGACCGGGTTGCGATAGAAGCTCTGGTGGATGAAGTGGAAGTGGTTGAGGTCGAACGAGAAATGGAACGTCGCCATCCAGACGATGGCGATGCCGCGCAGCGCATCGAGCCGATCGAAGCGGGGCGATGGAGCGGCGGCCTCAGGCATCGACGAGACGCAGGGCTTCCGGCGCGCAGCGGGTCTTGCCGCTCCAGCGCGCGCCATGGGAAAGAAGCGAAGGCCAGCGGGCGACGACGGGCCACAGCACCGCCGACGCGAGCGGCCGCATGGCGACGTTCGCGAATGCGGCGGCGATCAGCAGCCGCCGCGCGAAGCGCCGTCGCCAAAGCCGCTCGTAGCGCGCGAGGAGCCTGCCTTGCGCGGCCGCGGCGGTGGCACCGGCCGTCAGCGCGTGCCGCTCGGGACCGAGCAGCGACGCCAGCACGAACGCCGACTGCAGCGCCATGCTGATGCCCTCGCCGACGATCGGATGCGCCTCGCCAGCGGCGTTGCCGACGCGAAAGACAGCGTCGCCGGCGCCGAGCCGCACGCCCGGCCGGATCGGGCCGGCGGCGAGCCACGGCCCGTCGCGACGTGCGCCCTCGAGGGCAGCGGCGACGCCCTTGCATTCGCGCCGCAGGATCGATTCGACGACATCGCCCGCCTTCTCGCCCGGCTGCGCCTCGCGGCCACGCCCGAGCCGATCGTCGCGAATGCAGCAGGCGAGCGTGGCGACGCCGTCGTCGGCAACGACCATGCCGCCGTAGCCGCCGGCGAAGGCCAGCACCGGCAACAGGTCGGCGGCGATGGTCGTGTCGCGAAAGTTGGCCTTGAAGGCGAACAGGTCGCCCGGCCCGCGCGTCTCGCGGCGGCTCGCGCGCTCGGACGGCAAGGGTTCCCAGGAGCCATGGGCGGCGACGACCAGCGCCGCGTCGAGCCATGCCGCCGCGCCGGGCTCGCCCACGGGTTGGACGCGCAATCGGAATTGTCCCGGCTCGCCTTCGACCCTTTGCAGCGACCAAGGCTGCAGCAGCGTCACGCCGGCGGCAACGGCTTCGGCGGCGAGCAGCGTGTCGAGGTGCTCGCGCCCGAGCGCGCGCCCGAAGCGCTGCGTTGCCGATTCGCTCGCCGGCAGCGCGGCGACGACGGTGTCCCGGCCATGCATCAGCGCGACACGGCGCAATGGCGCGCCGGCAAGGCGATCGAAGGCAGCGCCGATGCCGAGCGTGTCGAGCAACGGCAGGTTGCTCGCGGCGACGCATTCGCCGCAGACCTTGCGACGCGGAAAGCGTTGCCGCTCGACCAGCGCCACCGACCAGCCGGCGCGCGCGAGAAGGATCGCGGCGCTCGAGCCGGCCGGCCCGGCGCCGACGACGACAGCGTCGAAGCGCGTCTTCATCGCGGCGCCTCGGCGCGCGCGCCCATGCGTGCGCCGCACAAGCAATGCGTGAACAGACCGTCGTCGTACTCGTCGAAGCGCCAGGGGCCGGCCTCGTCCGGCCAGGCGTGGCTGAGCTCGCGGCCGGCGAAGCCGGCGCGAACGCTGAGCACCGCATCGCGCCGCGTCACCGCGTTGGCGCCGATGAAGACGACCAGGTGGCTGGCAGCGAGCGCAAAGCGGCTGCGCCTCGGCTCGCAGGCGACGAGCGCGTCGGCGCGCCGGGAGCAGCCGGCCAGCAGATCGGCAAGAGCCTTGCCGTCGAAGTGATGCAGGAAGAGATTGGCGACGACGACGTCCCAGCGTGCCGGATCCAGCCGGTCGCCGGCCCAGTCGAGCACGTCGGCCGTGCGCGTCCTCGCCGCCCAGCCCGCGTCGGCATAGGCCTGGATCGTCGCGGCAGTGACGATCGGCTGCCGATCGAGCAGTGTCAACTCGACGTTCGGGCCCCAGACGATGCCGCCGCGGCGGGCCACGTCGAGCAGCAGCAACCCGTCACCGCAACCGATCTCGAGGATGCGCAGCGACGCACGTTGCCGCGCCGGCAGCACGCGCCCGAGCGCACGCACGAGGATCGCCCGTGCACCCATGATGGCGTTGACGCGGCGCAGATCGCGCCGCGAGCGCTGCGCCGCGGGATCGTCGGGGGCGAGATGGTCGAGCGTCTCGGGCTCGAGTACGCGCGCCAGCATGTCAATCGACGCGAAGCAGCGCGCCGTGGCAGCTGAAGCCGGCCCCGAACGACGAGAGCCACCACCAGCCGCCGGGCGCATCGTCGGCCAGCGCCGCTTCGAGCACGAAGTAGACGAAGGCGCTCGACAGGTTGCCGTACTCGCGCAGCATCG
>DAIMIM010000395.1:0-3325 GCA_036722755.1 Caldimonas sp.
CCGCGGCGCACGGATCGAGGCCGCAGCCGCTGGCGTGCGCGTACTGGTCGGGGACGACGAGGCGGCCGCGCGCGTCGAACGATTCGCGCCGATCGCAGGTCCAGTCGGCGAGGTCTTCGACGTCGCTGGCCAGGCCGAAGAAGGCGGTGCCGCCGCCGAAGCCGCCGGAGCGGTCACGCTGTGTGCAGAAGAGCGTCGTCATGCGCCGCGGCGGTGCCGGATCGGCGTCACCGCGGCCCGTGCCGGAGCCATCGGAGCCGGGTGCGGCCGGATGGCTGTCCATGCGCGTGTGGGTCGTGCCGCGGTCGGAGCGGTTGGCGCCGAGGATCCATTCGGTGACGCCGATGATGCGAAGCTGCAGCGTGCGGTGGCCGCGGTTGACGAGACGCAGCCGCACCTGCTTGACCGCGGTGTCGTTGTCGACGCACCAGGTGGCGCTGACGTCGAGCGCGCCGCGCCGGTGGCTGATGACGCTGTAGCCCTGTCCGTGCGCGACGCGGTATTCCGACTGCTTGTCTCCGCCGGTCGACGGCGTGACGCTCCACACCTGCATCGTCTTCGTGTCCTGCAGCAGCAGCGACTCGCCGGGCGGATCGCCGACCGGGTCGTTCGACCAGGGCGTCAGCATGTTGAGGCGGCTGTTGGTGGCCCAGCTGTAGCCGCCACCGGCTTCGCTCAGCTGCGTGCCGAAGTCCGGGTTGGCAAGAACGTTGACCCAGGGGCGAGAGGGCCGCGTCAACGCTGTCACGTCGAAGCGGAACTCGCCGCTGGCCTGCGCGAAATCGCCGCGCGGGGGGCGCGGGACGATCTCGGCGCCCATTTCCGCCGGCAGCGCTGCCGACGAGATCGCCTGCCGCTCCTCGAGCGCCTTGTCGTGTGCCTCTGCGAGCTCCTGCACATGGTGGGCGAGGGGCCGGCCGTCGGCGTTCAGGCGCACGCGGGCCAGCGCGCGCAGCGTCGACATCTCGTCGGGCTGCAGGTCGGTCGACGCGATCAGATAGAAGCCCGTCTCCGCCGCGCCCGGTTGCGCATGGAGGGCCGCGACGTGCGCATCCTTCAGCGCCATGATCTGCTGGCGCAACGCCATCACATACGACGCAGGCTCGTGATTGACGATGACGATGTCGCAGGCGATGCCGCCCCACGACCAGCGGAGCAGCGCCTGCGCCAGCGAGCGCAGCAAGCCGTAGCCCTGCGGGACACCGGCGGTGACCAGCACGATCGGACGGTCGCCGGAGATGCCGAGGCGCCAGAGCAGGCGCCGGTCGCAGACGGTCTGGGGATCGATTTCGCGCGCATGAATGCGCGTCAGCGTCAGCGCCAGCGGCGTCGTCAGGATCTGGATCGCCGCGAAGGTCTCGGCGTTGAGGCCCATCTCGCGAAGCCGGATGCCGGCCAGCGTCGCCGACATCATCGATGCGCGTTCGACGTTGCTCGGCTGCCGGTACTTGTCGATGACGGCGCGCAGCGTCGCCCGGTTGTCGGCGGCCGCGGTGCAGAAGGTGATGCGCACCTGCGCCCGCGCCGGGATCTGCACGCGCACCGAGAACGCGGCGACCGGATCGAGGCCGGTATCGAGGCTCGCGCCTTCGCCGTCCTGGCTGGCAGCCGGAGGATCTTCGAACGACGCCAGCGGCCGGCTCGCGTCGCGATTGCGGCCGAGCCAGCGCTGCCGGTCGACCTGGATCCGCACGCCCTCGACCTGCGGCTCCGACTCGGCGATGAAATGCGCTGCCAGCATGCCTTTCTCGGTGGCCAGGCGGGCCTTGCGCTCGAAGACCAGCGCCTGGTGCAAGGCCTGCCATTCGGCCGAGATGAACAGGTTCTGGAACGCCGGGTGCGACTCGTCGGCGCGGGCATCGGCGAGCGTGACCTCGAACGACGACATCAGCTCGAGATCGAGCACGCGATCGCCGAGATTGCGCAGCACGACGCGTCGAAATTCGATGTCGTCTTCCGGGCTCACCCAGACCGTCGTCGACGCGTCGAGCTCGGACCAGGCGGCGCTGAACCAGACGCGGTCGGCGTGAAAGGTGCTCTGGTAGTGAGCCGAGCGGTCGGGCGCGGGGTGCTGCGTCAGCGACACCGCGCGCGGCTGCCGATCCCAGCGCAGATGGAAGAAGCTCCCGTAGGCGTCGCGCAGCACGTCGTCGCGCGAGCGCGAGACGGTGCTGGCGCCCCAGCGGCTGGTGCCCGCGCCGTTGGCGCGCAGCGAGACGGCGTAGCGGCCGTTCGAGAGCAGGTGCGTGGGCTCGATCTCGGCCATGCCGGGCAATACGTCTCTCAGCACGCCGGGGCCGCGGCGCTGCTGCGCGAGCGGCGCCGGGCTCGAGGGCGAATCGCGCAGCGTCGGCACCTCGCGCGGCGCCCGCTCGTGCAGCAGCGAGGCGACTGCTTCGATGCGCGCATCGGCCATGCCCCAGCGCCTCGGCGCGCGATCGAGCAGGACGTTGGCGAACGCGACAACGCTCATGCCATGGTGGTGCGCCATGTAGGTGAAGACGCGTTCGACGCCTTCGTCGCCGGTCTGCCGCGCCGGCGTGTAGTCGAGCGCTTCAATGAAGCCGTAGCGCCCACGCGCCCGCGCCTGCTCGAAGCGGCGCAGGTTGGTGGCGGCACGGTGCGGCGCGACCTGCGCGGCGAGGGCGGTCGCGTATGGCGCGACGACGAGCTCGTCGGCCGGGGTGCGGCGCAGCGCCAGCTTCGGCACGCCCTGCGGCGCGTACTGGTAGGCGAGTGTGTAGTCGCTGGCGGCATACGCGGATTCGGAAATGCCCCAGGGCACGTGGTGCTCGCGCGCGAACGCGATCTGCTCGAGCACCGCCGCGTGCGCGGCGTTGTGCAGGACGCTGCCGTGCGGCTCGTCGAGGATCAGCGTCGGCATCAGGTACTCGAACATCGAACCCGACCACGAGCGCAGCCCGGCGAGCGCGCCCACCGCGAAGAATGGGCGACCGAGCGTGGCCCAATGCGCGGCAGGCACATCGCCCTTGGCGATGGCCCAGAGGCTGGTCGCACGCGCCTCGGACGCCAGGAGGTCGTAGAAGCCGGCGTCGAGCTGGTGCTCGGCGACGCGAAAGCCGATGTGGAAGAGTCGCCGCTTCCGGCTATAGAGGAATTCGAAGTCGGGCTCGCGAGCCAGCCGCTGGCACGTCGCGGCGACGGCGCGCAGGCGAGCGGCGACGCCGCTGCCTTCGTCGAGATCGCGCAGCGCCGAACGGATCAGCGACAGGTGGTCCTCGAGCGCCCAGGCGAGACGGTGCGCCGTGCCCGGGCGCTCGTCGAACGCGAGGGCGGCCGGCGTCCACGCGATCAGCTCCGCGGC
>DAIMIM010000396.1:0-3318 GCA_036722755.1 Caldimonas sp.
CCTCGCGGAACGGGATTTTGAGTCCCGCGCGTCTACCAATTTCGCCACCGAGGCCGCGGGGCTAGCAGGGGCGCGAGTTTGCCATAGGCGCCCGGCCATCGGCGGCCCGTAGACTCCGCGCATCGTCCTCCAGCCGCCCTCGCATGCCCTCTTTGCCTCCGGTCACCCAGGCCCTGCTGCTCGTCAACGTCGCCATCTACTTTCTCGGCCAGTTGCTCGGTGCGGGCTTCGTCGTCGATTTCGCGCTCTGGCCGGTCAGCAGCCCGGAGTTCTGGCCCTGGCAGATCGTCACCTACGCCTTCCTGCACGCCAATTTCAATCACCTGTTCTTCAACATGCTGGGCCTGTGGATGTTCGGCTCGGAGCTCGAGCAGGTCTGGGGGCAGAAGCGCTTCGTGCAGTTCTATACCGCCAGCGTCATCGCCGCGGCCCTGACGCAACTGCTGGTGAGCGGGCTGATGGGCTCCGGCGGCCCGACGATCGGCGCCTCTGGCGGCCTGTTCGGCCTCCTGCTCGCCTTCGCGATGATCTTTCCCGATCGCATCATCCTGCTCTTCTTCGTGATTCCGATGAAGGCAAAGTATCTCGTCATCCTGTACGGCTTGGCCGAGCTCTACCAGGGTGCGTACGTCATGAACAGCGGCATCGCGCATTTCGCGCACCTGGGCGGCATGCTCGGAGGCTTGTTGACGATTCGCTACTGGCGCGGCCAGCTGCCGTTCAGACGACGCTGACCGCCTCCGGTCGGAAACAATGCCCCCGCGCCACGCGTGGCGGGCGGAGCGGTCCATGCTGCGCATCAGCGTTGGCGCTGCCCCGAAATGTCCGAGCGTTTCCTGTTCCTGCTCCGTCGTCGAGCGACCAGGCATGGTGTCGACCTGGTGATCGGCCTGTGCGCCGTGCTCGCAGCGGCGACGGCGTCGCCCGCTGCCGAGACCGAGGCCGGGCCGGCGTCGACCCCGATAGCGACACCGACCCCGCGCCCCGCCCTGACCCTGCCCGCACACCAGGAAGCCCTGGCCCGCGCCAACGCGGCGGTGGTCGGTGTCGAGGTGATCGCAGTGAAAGGCGCGCGTTCGACCGACACGCTCGGGCGCACCCGCGCCGGCTCGGGGGTCGTCATCGATCGCGACGGCCTCGTGCTGACGATCGGCTACCTGGTGGTCGAGGCCGACCACGTCGACCTCGTGCTCGAGGCCGATCGCCGGGTACCGGCGCGCGTCGTCGCCTACGACCTCGCGTCGGGCTTCGGCCTGCTGCAGGCACTCGCGCCCTTGCGTCTGGCGCCGGCGCCCCTCGGGCGCTCGTCCCGGATCGGCGACGGCGAGCCGCTTCTGGTCGCCAGCGGCGGCGAAGACGGCGAGCTGAGCGTGGCACGCATGGTCTCGCGGCGCGCCTTTTCGGGCTACTGGGAATACCACATCGACGACGCTCTCTTCACGGCGCCGGCGCGCACCGACCACAGCGGCGCCGGTCTCTTCAATGCCGACGGCGAGCTGCTCGGCATCGGCTCGCTGGTGGTGGCCGATGCGGCCGGCAGCGACGCCGCGCCGCTGCGCGGCAACATGTTCGTCCCGATCGATCTCCTGACGCCGATCCTTTCCGAATTGCGCGTGCGTGGCGCCAGCGGCGACAGCACGCGCGCCTGGCTCGGGCTCAATTGCGTCGAGTTCGGCGGCCACCTGCGTGTGCTCCGTCTCGCGCCTTCCGGCCCGGCGGAGGAGGCCGGTCTGGCGCCCGGCGACCTGGTCACGGCCATCGACGGCATCGAGGTCTCGGATCTCGCGACGTTCTACAAGACGCTCTGGCGGCAGGCTCCGGCGGCGCGCGCGGTGACGCTCGATGTCCAGCGGGGCAACGAGCGATTGCACCTCGACGTCCATGCAGTCGACCGCATGACGACGCTGCGCCGCCCAGAGGGCATCTGACGAGACGGCAGCTCAGTAGCCGCGGCCGCGGTCGATCGAGTTCGCGATGGGCTCGCCGCGCTGCAGTCCGCGCAGCGCATCGACGAATTGCCGGGCGATCACGTCGGTCGACGACTGCGCCGCGATGTGCGGCGTGATCGTGATCCCGGGCACCGCCCAGAGCGGGTCGTCGGCAGGCATCGGCTCGCGGCGCTGCACGTCGAGCGCGGCGCCCGAGAGATGGCCGGAGCGAATCGCCGCGATCAGGTCGGCGTCGACGACGTGCTGGCCGCGCGCGACGTTGACGAGGTAGCCGCCGCGCGGCATCGCCGCGAAAGCCCTGGCGTCGAGGATGTTGTCGGTGGCCTCGGTCAGCGGCAATGCGCAGACGACGATGTCGCCATGCCCCAGCGTCTCGTGCAACGTCGCGGTCGAACGCCGGTTCCAGCCGCTTGCACGAAAGCCGGTCCGGTTCAGCCATTCGACGATCGCGCCACCCATCGCGCCGGTGCCGAGCACGGCGACGCGCTGCGTCGCCAGCAGGGTCGGCGCGCGGCGCCAGATGCGTTCCTGCTGTTGCGCGCCGTAGCGCTCGAGCGAGCGCGCGTGGCGCAAGGCCATGGTGACGACGAACTGGCCGATGCCGGCCGCCTGCTCGGTGTCGATGGTGCGGGAGACGACGACATGCGGCGGCAAATCGGGCGTCAGCAGCTTGTCGATCCCTGCCGCCACCGAGCAGACCCAGCGGAGCCGCGGCAGGCGTGGCGCCAACCCTTCGGGCATGCGCCAGCCGAGCACCACGTCGACCGCCGCGAGCTCGGCGGCGCCGAGATCGGGACGGTACTCGACCAGATCGACATCGGGCGCGAGCGCGCCGATCGCCTCGATGAAGGGCGACGCCGGAATCGACGATGTCAGCAGCAGGATCTTCATGCGCGCGACGAGGCCCCGGTTGCGCGCGCGGGCCCATCGGTGCAAGCGCGCAAGCCACTCTCGACCGTCGGGTAGCGAAGGACCAGCCGCAATTCCCGCTTCAGCCGCCGGTTGACGAGACGGCGCGACTCGCCCATGAAGCTCACCTGCAGCGGCGAAAAGCGCTCGGCCGCGTCGGCCCGCGACAGCCTCGGCGGCCGCGCCATACCGAACAGGTCGGCGGCGAGATCGAAGTAGTCGCCCATGCGCAGGACCGTGTCGTCGCTGGCGTTGATCGCGCGCTGCGGCAGGCCGCGGCTGAGCGCCGCGGCGCAGGCGCGCGCGAGGTCGTCGGCATGGATGTGGTTGGTGAAGACATCGTCTGCGGCGGCCAGCACGGCGCTGCCGCGAGCGAGTCGTTCGCGCGGATCGCCGCCGGCCCGATCGAGCGCGTAGATGCCGGGTGCGCGGAGCAGCGTCACCGCGACGCCGCTGCTGC
>DAIMIM010000397.1:0-3299 GCA_036722755.1 Caldimonas sp.
CGTCGGCCGCGCTCATCACCGCCTGCACCTGCTCGAGGTTGTTGACGTTGAAGGCCGGAATGCCGTAGCCATGCTCGGCGGCGTGGTCGAGCAGCTGGCGCATGGAGACGAGCGGCATGGCAGTGTCCTCTGGGAGCGAATCGGAGCGGGTGCGCCACTGTAGCAAGCGGCTGCGTGAGGCGATGGGCACACGGTCGCTGCAGCTACAGTTAGCCGCTCTTTCGATCGGTCATCGATGGCGCGCTCAAACCTCCCCATGCCATGAACCAACCGCAGATCCGCTTCGACGACGGCGCCGCCTACGAGGGCTTCATGGGCACGTGGAGCCGCCTCGCGGGCCACGAATTCCTGAGCTGGCTCGCCCCGCCGAAGGGCGCGCGCTGGGCCGACGTCGGCTGCGGGAACGGCGCCTTCACCGAGTTGCTGCTCGAGCGCTGCGCACCCGTGCGCGTGGAGGGCATCGACCCCTCCGAAGGCCAGCTCGCCTTTGCCCGCGAACGGCTGGCGAACCGGCCCGCGCACTTCCAGTTGGGTGACGCCACAGCCCTGCCCTACGCCGACGCCGAGTTCGACGCGGCCGTGATGGCGCTGGTGATCTTCTTCGTGCCCGAGCCGGCCAAGGGCGTGGCCGAGATGGCGCGCGTCGTCAAGCCGGGCGGCACCGTCTCGGCCTACGCCTGGGACATCCTGGGCGGCCGCTTTCCCTACGCCGCGCTGCAGCAGGAGATGACCGCGCTCGGATCGCCACCGCTCTATCCGCCGAGCGTCGAGGCGTCGCGGATCGACGCGCTGCGTGCCCTGTGGGCGGGTGCGGGGCTCGTCGACATCGAGACACGCGACATCACGATCCAGCGCACCTTCGACGACTTCGAGACGTTCTGGCGAATTGCGCAGACGGGGTCGACCATCAGGCCGGAGATGGCGGCGATGGGAGACGGGAATGTCGAGCGATTGAAGGAGCGGATGCGGGCCCGATTGGCGCCGGACGACGCTGGCCGCATCACCTATGGCGCGAGCGCCAATGCGATCAAGGGGCACGTACCGCAATGCTGACGCCCGACGAAGTTCGCGCCGTCCCGTTGTTCGCGAGCCTCTCCGACGCCGATGTCGACCGGCTGGTGCGTACCTCCGAGCATGGCCATCGCGTTCGTGCACCAGTACATGGTGCGCGAGGGGCTGGTCAGGCGCTGATGCAGCTCAAACCTGGCGGCGACGGCGAGCGACGAAGGTGAGCGCGCCGAGGCCGGCGAGCATCAGCGCGTAGGTTTCCGGCTCGGGCACGGGCGTGACGCTGAAGTTGGCGACTTCGAAGGCGTCGGTCGCGGGAGAGTTCGCGAAGCTCAGGCCCATGATCTGGGTTCCTGCGCTGGCGACGAACTGGACGTACTGCGAGAAGCTCTGGTCACCGTCCGTGACGCTGAAGCCGAGGCCGGCCGCCGTGAACGCGAAGTCGCCGGCAGTCGTGAGCACCGTCAAGCCGTTGTACAGGTCGGGCGATCCCCAGAGGAAGCTGATGTAGTCGATGCCGGTGGCGAACGTCACGATCGACGGTTCGGTGGTGGTGGGGCCGGCCGAGAGGAAGTTGCCGCCGGCGATGGCGCCTTTGGGAATATCGGCGAACGGCTGGTCCGAGTTCAGGATAGTTCCGCCCACGATCGTCGCGTTCACCGAACCGGTGAGGGTGCAAGGCGTCGTCGACGTGCAAAGCGCCGGGGAGGACAGGAGCAGGAAGGAGCCCGCGCCACCACCCAAGGTGCCGGTGACGTTCGCCTGCGCGCCCAGCGAGGCGGCCAGGGCTGCGGAAGTGACCAGAGTCTTCAAGAGGAATTTCATGGGAATCGAGCCTTGGAAGGAGGGGTTGAGCGGAGCCGATTGGCGGTATCGCAGTTATACGGACGAACCCTCCAACGGTCTTCCCCGCGTTCGCGGGGGTCAGCGCAGAGATTGGTAACAGAAGGCGCGAGGAAGGTGGCAGCCGCCAGCCCCGGCGCGAACGCCGGTGGCGAGGACAATGCCTGCTGGCGGATCGGGCGCAGCACGAAGCGCGAGGCCAGCGACACACACCAGGGGTTCTGATGACACTGCGCACCATCGTCTGCACGCTCGCCCTGATGGCCAGCACCGCCGCCTTCGCTGCGCTGAAGGCGGGCGACCCGGCGCCTGCATTCAGCGCGACCGCGTCGCTGGCGGGCAAGCCTTTCACCTACTCGCTGAAGGACGGCCTTGCCAAGGGCCCGGTGGTCGTCTACTTCTATCCATCGGCCTACACCGAGGGTTGCAACATCCAGGCGCACACGTTCTCCACCAAGGCCGACCAGTTCGCTGCCGCCGGCGCCACCGTGATCGGCGTCTCGCTCGACAGCATCGAACGGCTGAACGAGTTCTCGGCCGACCCCGACTACTGCGCCGGCAAGCTCGCGGTCGCGTCCGACGGCGACGGCAAGATCGCCCGCGCGTTCGGCCTGCGGGTGAGCGGCGCGCAGCGCGGTGCGACCGACACGCGCGGCAAGGAGATCGACCACGGCTTCACCGAGCGCACGACGTTTGTCGTCAAGCGCGACGGCACCGTCCTCGCGGCGGTGGGCGGCGTCTCGCCCGAAGAAAACGTCGCGCGGGCGCTGGAGCTGGTGCAGAAGCTGTCGACGGCGCGGTAGCGCGCGACGCGCTCAGGCCCGCGGCATGCGGTAAAGACCGCAGAGCTTGTTGCCGTCGGGGTCGCGCAGGTAGGCCAGGTAGAGCTTGCCGACGGCGCCCTCGCGCACGCCCGGAGGCTCTTCGCAACTCGAACCGCCGTGGGCCATTCCGGCAGCGTGCCAGGCATCCACCTGCTCTGCCGACTGGCAGGCGAAGCCGATGGTGCTGCCGTTGCCCGGCGTGGCGGGCTGCCCGTCGATCGGCAGCGACACCGAAAACGTACCTGAGGGCGTGCGCCAAAAGATGCGATGGCGATCCACCCACCCGGCGGGTGCGCCCAGCGTGCCGAGGAGTGCGTCGTAGAACGCCTTGGCCCGATCCAGATCGTTCGTGCCGACCATGATGTGAGAAAACATGCTGCGAAGCTCCCAGTGAGACGCGCAAGGCGTCGGGTTTCAGGGGCGAGTTCCGGGGAAGCCGACCGGCCTCCCGCCGATTGTGGCGAGCCCGAGCTGGCATGCGATTCCGGAGTCGTGCGTTCGATCGATCCGCACGGCCTGCGCTTCATCCGAAGGGGTGCTGTGGCCCGTGGTCTGGCTGGTGACGTTGCCGTTGCGCCTGATCGGCATCTAAGATGGACTCATGGTTCTCTTGCTTTCCGCTCG